>JBPCVB010000031.1:0-3090 GCA_051010855.1 Pirellulaceae bacterium
GAGTCGACCCGGATATCGCTTTTCCAAATCACTTCGCCGGTGCGGGCATCCAGCCGATGCAGCAATCCGTCGGCGCCCAGCGTGTACAGGTCGTTGCCGGCAATCGTCGGCGTGGACCGGGGGCCCACCCCACCCATCGCTTCCCAAAATCGCGAGGCGTATTCACGAACCCAGATCGGTTCACCGGTATCCGAGTTCAGGCAAATCACCGCTTCGTTTTCACCGCGCTGTTCCATCGTGAACAGCCGCTTGCCAGCCACGGAAAACGATGACCAGCCGGGACCAACTTGTTTCTTCCAGATTTGGCGGGGTGGATCGGCGGTCCAATCCGTTTTCAATTCGATACCCGGTACATGCGAGTTTCGATCGGGGCCGCGAAAGCCGGGCCATTCGGGTGTGGCCAGTGGCGAGGTGTCGGAACTACCGGTCGTGGTACCACCCGTCAGGCTGGCCAAAAACCGGTCTTCTGCCGTGGGTTCCCACCGCCAATTGCGCTCCAGTTTCGTCGTCCCATACATTCCGTCGAAACGCAGCAACGTCGAGTATCCGAATCCCGCGACCAACGCGATCAGGGCCACGATCAGACGGGTCGAGGTACTCATTCGGCTGGTAACGATCACAGCACCGGCAAAGGCAGCCATGCCGGTTGGCAATGCGCCCAGGACCAGCGGGAATCCTTGCATCGATTTGTCGGCCAGCAAATAAGTCAATGATCCGATAACGCCGATCGCCAACAGTCCGAGAATTCTCTCGCGCCACGGAGCCCGACTGAACAGCATCCACCACAGCCCGATCAACAGGGCGAGCAGTGCCGGGCCCATCACAGCCAGCAGGATTACGCCCAGTGATCCCTCTTGCATCAGGTCCGGAATGAAAATAACTGCCAGATTGGCGATCACGATCCCTGCTACCAGGATCACGGCCGGCCAGATTCGCAGCGGTCGCGAGACGGAATGGTGCGGGGGCGAAGTCTGGCGAGCAGGTTCGGGACGGTCGGCTTCAGCGGACATTGCAAAGGTTCCTTAAGGGGCAGATTCCAGGAATATTCGTTGACATCAACCCAAACCTTGGACAATTCGATCGAATTTTCCGGCATTCGATTTAACGGTTGGTGAAATTCAAGGTGGGCGTTATTCCGGCACGGGTTGGGCAAGCCAATTATTTTAGTTTGACCGCCGTTCCGTAGGCCAGTAGCTCGGCCGCACCCGACATTACCTGAGACGTCACATACCTCAGGTTGATCACCGCGTCGGCGCCGAGTTTTTCAGCGTGCGCTTCCATCCGCAGCATGCTTTCGTTGCGAGCTTCGGTCAGCATTTCGGTGTACTCCTTGACTTCGCCGGCCACGAGCATTCGCAACCCGGCAACGATGTCTTTGCCGAGGTGTTTGGCGCTGCGCGAGCACGAATCAGAACCGGTTCATTTTTGAGCTTGTTTATCTCCTGTCTTGAACCAGCGCAAAGCATACGCGGCCAACATCCCGCAGGCCGCGAGAATGGTGAGAATCCAGAAAATCTGTTGGTATCCGAACAGGACATCGCCATTTTGACGAGCCTCACGGATAAGCCAGCCAGTCATGGGTCCCATAAAAATCTCTGGAGTAAAACCCACAAAGGAAACAACACCTACGGCCGTGCCGGTTAACGCGTGCGGTGTGCCCGATTCTTCGAGCAGGGCAAAATAAATTCCTCGCAAGGCAAAAAAACCAAGGCAGCTTACGATCATGTTCACAATCATTAGCCAGATCAGTCCGGGCCCAGGCGTAATCAAGAGAAACACCAGGTAACTGGCAATCAACAAGCCAAAGCAAACCTGTATGGAGTTTGCCACCCCAAGGTACTTGTCGGCAATCCAGCCGGCACCCAGTGCGGCCAGCACCCGGATGTAACTAAGCCGCGATATCAATCTGGCGGATTGTGTCGGTGTCAGCCCGAACGCATCCTCCGTGTAAAGGCCGTAATTGTCGATCATCTTGAAGGCGCTATACGCGGCAATGATGATTACCATTAATAGCCAAATAGCCGGGATACGTAACACAAGCGCGAGGCGGCGCATGACTCCCAACCTGGATACTTCAAGTGCTCCGGCATCGGATTCTGCGCCCGGTGCAGATTCAGGCACAAAAAACCAGACACATACCGCAGCAAACAGACAATAGCCCCCGTAGGAAAAAACCAACTTCCTGATCGCCGCTGCCTCCTGAGCCGGATCAATGGGTGTTTCGTGGCCGACCAGCGCCGCAAATCCGATCGCGGCAATCGAGGCAATCACCGCAGATGCAAGACCTCGGCCACTATCGAGAATGCCAAAGGCCCTGCCCTGTTCATCATCACCAGCCCATTCCCGTGTTGCGCGGATCAACGGAGCCCAAAAGACCAGGATGGTCGACACGCCCCAGAAAGCATACAAGAGCCGCAAACCCTCGAAACTCGGAAATGTCGCCATGTACAGGCTGCCCATCGCCGTTGCGATCAACGAGACGGTCAGTAGTTTTCTTGGCGACCAACGATCGGCCAGCGGTCCTCCCAATACATAACAGGCCATCGCAATGGCACCATACATGGCACCAAGGCGACCAAGTTGGAACTCGTCGATACTAAACGATGAGAGGAGTGAAGTTTTGAAATACCGACCAAGGTGAAAAGCCGGCAGGAAAATGGTTTCACCTGCCAGAATCAGACTTACCATGGTAAGCGCTCGGTACAAACGCTTTTTCAACAACGGTTTCAACGAGCCGGCCCAAGGTTTGAAAATTTGATCTTGTAAAACTTGTCTGGCAGATTGAAAAGCAAAGTGCAGCTATTGTGCCGGGCCTTTTTGAATCGCTAAACCAGTTTTCGAAAAACTGAGTGATATCCTCGATGTGCGGAACTGCTCGCAAATGCTGTGCTGGACTGGATATCAACACGAGCTCTGGTCAAGAACAACACGTGATTCAGAACGGCGGAGTTGCGAGAATGATGTGCCCGCACCAATTCGACCACGGGCTGGCAGACAGTTGTAACGACCAGGGACGTTCGTGGATTCTTCAGGTTGCGCCAATCAAATGTGAGGCGACAGATGTCCCAAAAGAACAGGAAAATCGAGGAT
>JBPCVB010000032.1:0-2859 GCA_051010855.1 Pirellulaceae bacterium
CTGTCAGACATTTACGCTGGGGGATTCCAATCAGCTGCGGCCGGCGGGCCAGATGACGCTAGATACTGCGGTCGCCAACGCGCCTTCCCACAACACGCTTTCCGATATCACGCCTTCCCAAAACACGCTTTCCGATATCACGCCTTCCCAAAACACGGTGTCCGACAACACGTCTTCCCGCAACGCGCTGTCCGAAAACACGTCGTCCCGCGACACGCCTGCGCAAAACACGCTTTCCGATTACAGGCTTGCAAATAACAGGCTTTTGAATACCACGCCTTCGCTCAACACGCCTTCGCTCAACACGCCTTCGCTCAACACGCCTTCACTCAACACGCCCTCCCAAAACACGCTTTCCCAAACGACCGCAATGTCAATTGGTGATCGATCGCCTGTTGGGGCCGCTCGCCAAGACGAGCGCCGCGTTCGAGGATCAGCTCTGCAAGCTGCCGAATTTCGCGTAGCCGGACGTACTGGTGGAGTCGTTCAGCCTCAGGCACAATTGGCAGCACCAGTCCAAAGACTGCCTCAGCATCGCCAACAACCCGTTCAGCTGGCAAGATATGAAGCAGACAACCGGCAGCGGAATGCCAGGCCGCATTCTGTTCTGCACAGGCAGGCCGCATTGCCCATCCCGACTAATGTTGCATTCGATGCCGCCAACCAACCTCAAACAAATTCGTTTTCAAACCCGACGATGGGCCAGCAGCAGGCGCCAAAGGGCCTGTCGCAAATGGCCAATGCTGCCAACCAACAGCTCACTCGATTTCTGTCGCGAAAGCCCAACTGGCTGAACCGTCAATGGAACCAGCAAAATGCACAGCAGAGTCATCAAGTTCACCCGGGTAATATGAATTATCAAGCTGCCCAGGCAACTGGATACGCATCGAATGCAGCCAATGCGGCGTTCGTTCACGCCCGTGAGCTGGAACGTCAGAACCGGGTCGAGGAGGCTATTGCGAATTATGAATCGCTGCTGTCTCGTGGTGATCGCAATCCTGAATTGCTGCATCGGCTGGCTGTCTGCCATGACAAAATTGGTCGCATGGATCGTTCACTGCGTTATTACCAGCAAGCATTGACACAGCAGCCGCAAAGCGTTGAATTGCTATGCGACTTTGGATTTCGCTGGTATCTGCTGGAAAACTATCAACAGGCGCAGCGTTATTATTCACTTGCTGTGAAGATAAACCCCGCACATGCGAGGACGCACAACAATTGGGGAGTCATGTTGGCGGAAGTCGATCTGGGAGACCAGGCAGCGTGGCATTTTCGTCAGGCCGGTCTGTCGCCTCAGCAGGCTCAACACAACATGAAAATTGCCAATCATGACGTGCAGCAGCGCGAATTGCGCTAGGGTTTGATGGCCCAACCTCAGACGGCCATTGCCCCGCCAGCTCTGTGGGAACGTATTTCGAAACGATTGGAACTCGATTCATCGAAAAAGCTGGCAAAGTATGCTGGCTACCGGGCCGCCTGCATTCAAGGTCCCCCACGTCACCTGTCATTGGCTGTTTCGACAATTATTTCGGGTGATTTTCACATTTAGCGCCCGGTTCATCGGTCTCATTGCACTACTACAATAGTGGTAATGAATACCGACAGTCACAACGCGTCGACCGATTCCCAATTGTTGGCGATTTTTGCCAACGGTTCCGAAGAAGTTGCGCAAAGTGCCTTTCATCAGCTGGTCGTACGATACGAACGGCTGGTGTGGACCGTTTGCCGGAGGCAACTGAATAACGCTTGCGACGTGGAAGACGCGTTTCAATCGACATTCATGTTGCTGGCGATCAAATCGCACCGGATCAAGCGTCCCGAGGCATTGGCCAACTGGCTGTTCAGCGTGGCATGGAAAACGGCCAGCCGGATTCGCAAGTCCCGGCATCCTGAACCGATCACCGATGACGACATCGTTTGCTGGCGAGACGATTCACCCTTTGACCAGATCGCTCGCAAGCACCGAAACGAATCCATCGATCGGCAACTCGGTATGCTTGACGAGAAATATCGAACTCCGCTGGTGCTGTTTTATTTTGCGGGTCTGACGACAGGGCAAATCGCCAGCCAGCTGAATCTGTCGCTGTCGGCCGTGGAAGGTCGATTGCGGCGAGGCCGAGCGCGTTTGCGTGTTGAACTGACGGGCCAGGGCATTATGGCATCGCCAATGATGGGGGCCTTGTTGTTCGTGCCCGGGTTCACGTCCAGCCCGAGCCTGGTGGCTGTTACCTGTGAAGGGTGTTTTACCACGACGACCGCCGGAGCGGCCAGCGCCGCGACGGGAGTAGTATCCGGAAGCCTTGACACAGGAGCCAAACTGATGATCTGTAAATGTGCTGTTTCACTAGCCCTCATTTCTCTATTAACCATCGGCGGATTGGCGCATTTGCCGACACACGTCCCCGCTGCGGATGGCGACGCCACTGTTTCTCTCGCCATGCAGATGCCTGACGAGACTGCAGAGCACTCCGAATTTGTCTTTGCAGATGATGACGAGGACAACGAATTCACCCACGACGACATGTTAAATAGTCATCTGCATCACCTGCATCTGCAGGCCCATCGCCACATCCACCACATTCTTATGCTGTTCCATGGGTCCGGTGACGATGCCCATGATTTGCACTTTCACCATGAACACGATGGCGAACACAGCCCTGATCACCACCACGGCATGCATGATCACGGCCCGCATGAAGCTCATGGCGACCTGCACTTTCACCATGAACATGACGGGGATGGCCACGATCGGGATTAGGTAGCCCGAGTCGTGATTGCACAACGATCATGGGAGGGCGGGGATCCCTCCCAACCCCAAAAAAGGCGGTTCTGAAAGAGCCCCCCCCCCCCCTTTTTTGC
>JBPCVB010000033.1:0-4827 GCA_051010855.1 Pirellulaceae bacterium
GTTTGAAACCCCCCTCGTAATCCGCAAACGCAATTGAATGAACCAGCCCGTCCAGTTTCACATCCTCCGCCGCCAATTGAGTGGCGACAGCCTGAATCTGGTCTTCGTGTTCGACGTCGCACACCAGCACGCGCCGACCGTCCAGCAATTTGGCCAGCGACTCTTTCCGCTCAACTGACCGCACGACATAGATAACGGTCGCGCCGAATTCTTCCAGTGATTTGGCGATGTGCCACGCCACGCTTTTCTTGTTGGCAACACCGAAAACGATGAACTGCTTGTCCCTGATTTGCAAAAAGTCCATATCGTTTCCGGACAGCTCCGCGGTCAGGCTTGCTGGGTTATCGATTTGGGAGCCAAAGTACACGCCAACTCAAGCGTCACAGCGGTCTTGCCGTCGTGCTTGAGCGTCGCCGCAAGGAAAAACGCACCAGATAACGTCTGGTTCAATTTGACGTGAATCTCGATTTCGTCACCGGGATGGACCGTCTTTTTGAATTTCACCTTGTTCATGCGGGTCAACACCGGAACCTGTTCGGCCATTTGTCCGGGCTCCACATGATAGTGCGCCAGCAATACGGCCGCAGCCTGGGCAGCACATTCACACAAAATGACGCCCGGCACCAGTGGTTGTTCCGGGTAATGCCCCTGGAAAAAGAACTCGTCCTCACGAAACCGCTTGCTGCAGGTTATCTCATGCTCGTTGCTGTCGACGACGTTGTCGACCAGCAACATGGGACTGCGATGGGGAATGGTATCGGCTATGGAAATATCGGACATGTCAAACCCATGGGACTTTTGCGGGGTCGTCAAACCGTTGACAAGCTTGATCCCGACTCACTTTTCATAAGAAAGCTGTCGACGTCGTTAGCGACAATCACTCCGTAATTTATCGTGCCCAGCCACCCGGACATAATAATGCCGACACTACCAGCGTGGTACATCCCGCTAATCTGATCCGGCAACGCCCGACTGACCGCCAGGCCTTCAAATTTGGTGCCAAAGCTGGATCCATCCTGGTGCTTTGTGTAATGCTCAAACGTCAGCGGTGTGGCGGCCTCGACATGATCGATTCGCAGGCGGCAATTCGGAAGGTACTTTTCCAGTGAATCGAGAGTTGTCTCGATCAGATCCTGTTTGTCCGCTTCATATTGCACCTTGTCCAAACCCACCCAGTCGTCGTAGTTGGCGTTGGTGCTGGAGACTACCAGGTACCGGTTTTTTCCCTGCGGACGAATATCGGGATAGTAAAACGAGAATGTGCGGCTGGTTACGTCCTTGCTCAGCAACAGATCGGTGCGAAACAGATCCGCCGTACTGCAGAACAGCAAGTCGCCGGTGTCGCGCGGAATCGTCTCGCCTTCCTTGAATGCCATGTAAACCTGGGTGCTGGAATTGTTCAATCGAACTTCTCTGGCCTGATCGACAAATTTTTGATCCAGCTTGTCTTCGCCGATCAGGTTGAAAATCGTCGAACGCAGGTTGGCGTTGGACACAATCGCCCGAGTACGAATCTCGCGGCCATTGACAACAATACTGTGTACCGCGCCGTTTTTGATATTGATTTTTGCGGCATCGCTGCGGATGCGGATATCCACGTTGTTTTTCCGCATCTCCTTTTCCATGGACTTGACCAGCAAGTCGGTGCCGCCCCGGAAGGTAAATACGCCTTTGGACATGAAGTTGGAGAAAACGATGCCGTAAGTGATCGCCGGGTCTTCCAGGGTGGAACCGTTGGCATAGGTGATCGGTTCCATCAGCAGCCGGATGACGTCTTCGCGGCCGGGAAAGAACTTGTTGAATAGCTCGCCCGTTGTCATTTGCTGATCGTCGTAAAAGTTCATGCCACGAGCGGAATCAAAGAACTCCTTGACTCGGGCTTCCTCCAGACCAAAATCGGCGGTCAGCAAACGTGTGAAGTCGTCACGGTTGAACGTCGTCGTAAGAGAAAACATGGGATTATCGAATCGCACATGTTCGAGCTGCACAATTGAATCGGCGATTTCCTGCGTCCAGTATCGTCGACAACTCTTGACCATCCCGTACGGAAAACCATGCAGCGAAATGTCAAAGATGTGACCCCCCGGGCGTTTGAACCAGGTTGCCAGGCCACCCAATTTGTAATGCTGTTCCAACAGCAATACCGAGCGGCCTTCGCGAGCGAGGATGTTGGCAGCGGTGAGCCCGCCCAGACCGCTTCCGATTACGACGACGTCGTAGTAGTCAGCGGCGCCTTGTAGAAAATCCTTGGGCATGGCCGGGTTAGGGGAAAGAGCTTTTTTTGTTCCGGGATTGAAACGATAAATTTATCAAAACGGCCGGAAATCCGCGAGACGCTGCATTGCCATGTGCAGCAATCGCGACCAATGTGGCGGTGGTCCACAGGTGAATTACCCCAACAGATCGGCTTCGGATTCATCTGGAAAGAACGGCCTCACCGATTCGACGGAGGGCAACCCTGAGGCCCCCAACAGCTCGTTCAATCGTGCCTCGCGTTGCGTTTCATCCAGCGGACCGGCCACCGGCGGACCAGCTGACTGCGCAGGTTCACCAGGGATCTTTCCGCGCATTGATCGTTTGAAGCGATATTCCAGATACTTGAATCCTGCCGCCAACAGGATAAACGTGATCGCGACACTAATCCCCACGGCTCGCCATTGACCCGAAAATATGCCGAAAATGACAAGCGGCAAACAAAGGAAAACGAACAGGCAGCCGGTGGCCCTGAGCGCAGATCGCTTGAGACCGCTACCTATAGCGCCCAGTAAATTCTGCATGTCAAATCGCTGCGCTGACAACATCACCGGCAGGATTTTGGACAACGCGTCCTGGTCGCTTAACGGCTGTCCGGCCGGTCCCGCCGCCGCGCATTGTTGCTGGTATCCGTTATCCGACCACAACACGTTCCAGCCCGTCCACATGTCCTGCATTTCGGCGAGCTTGAACCGCAGCTTTTCGTCGCCCCAGATCACCACCTGTTTTTTCCCCTGGTCGATCCAGATACCTTCGGCAACCAGAGCTTCAGCAGGAACTTTGGCGTCAGGCAGGGTCGTCAACTGGCCAAGCACCTGGCCCGGATTACGAAAAATGTCCTGCGACAGCTGATACATCCGGCGATGAATCACCGCGTTGGACTCGTCGATGATCGTGACCCACGCGCCAAGGTCAGCGAATGGTTCATCATCTTCATCGAATTCGGCGTCGTCGTTATCGAAAGGTTCATCGTCATCGTCCAGGCCGGCTGCTTCGATAAAGCGATCGGGTCTTCCCCAATGGTCATCGACGGTTGTGGCGCATACAAATCCGGTGACGGGGCCAAATTCAATCCCCAGGGGACAACAGGATACCTGGTAGCCGGGCCAGGCGGCGCCCAACATCCTGGCATAGACATCAAAAACCCGCTGCAACCGCAGGGTATCGTATTCGCCAGACCAAATCATGGTTCGCTGGTCAAGATCGACAACGACACCCGCATTGATCGGCGAGTCGAGATATTCGAGTTCATCGGCAGGCAGGGGAGCAAACTGTTTTGCCCATTCTTCCAGCGCTGCCGGCCCCCAAACCAGTTCACGAAAAAGGAAAATCCCGCCCCAGCGATCAGCGAACATTCGCCGCTGACCATTTTCTATGAACACAAATATCGCCGGTTCGCTCATGGAGATTCCGCATCGTGATTGTAACGAAGCCCAGTTTAGCGAGTGTACAGGTACTCGGGGCAAGAAACGTATCGTGGGACCAAAAAACTAGTCCCGCAGACAGTGCTGATTGGCGATCGAGATGCCACTCATGATCGAGCCGATAATGCCGACGAATCCCTGATCGGTCCCGCACAGAAATACATTGTCGAGATGAGTTGATCCATCCAGCTTTTTATCAGGCGCTCCATAAACGGCGCCGTTGTCGTGCCAGGTAAACCGTCGAATGGTCGTCGGTGTAAACATATCGGTATCGATCACATAGCTGCGGAAGTCCGGAACGAAACGCACGGCTGATTCGACCGCCCGGTCGTACCATTTCGCTTTCGCCATGCGGTAACCCGGTTCATCGAGGTCTTTCCACCGATCGAACTCGGCGATCGACGTAATGCGAACGACACCATCGTCCAATTGCTGGCCGTCGGCGTACAGGTAGTTGTTGGGCGAGCAAATTACTCCCGTTTTGACATCACACAGATCGTTTTCAGGGCGTTCCCAATGAAACGTGTCGCTGTCGTTGTAGAAAACGATGGTTTCGTCGAGCCCCAGATCAGCTGGTTGCCGGTCAAGGATGGAAATCGATTCGATAAACGTCAACTGACCAACCTGTCGCGGATCTATCTCGCTGACATCATCACACATGCGCAGAGTCTCGATGCGACCCGCCGATGACAGAACCCGCCGGGCCGTAAGGAACTCGCCATCATCCAGTTGAATGGCCTGCGCGCGACCATCTTCAACGCAAATACGCTTGACCCCTTTGCGCAGTTTCAGTTCACCGCCAAGAGAACGATATCGTTTGACGAGGTTCTTCAATATTATTCGCACACCGCGAAATGGGCGGGCAAATCCTTCGCGGTAAATGCTCTCAAACATGATGCTGAACTGCCCCCAATCCATATCATGCTCGCGAGCGTTGCCGTACCACATCAAGGGGCACAAGAGCATGTCGGTTAGCAATGGATCGGAAATGCAAGTCGCCATCATTTCGCGAGTCGATCGCTCAAACGATTCCTGGTCCAGTTGATCGTATCCGGCAATCATTGCTTCGAGTTCGAGAAACCCGTCGATTTGGCCCGGGAAATGGGCTTCGATTTCACTCCGCAAGAATTCGATGTCATTGTTGAACCGC
>JBPCVB010000034.1:0-9055 GCA_051010855.1 Pirellulaceae bacterium
TGGACTCCATCAGTTCGAGAGCCGTTTCCGCCGAAACCGCCACATGGGAAGGAACCGCCGGCACGCCGTGTCGGGCCAGCACCGCGGACATCTCGATTTTGTCGCCGCAGATGCGATTAACTTCTGCACGGTTTATGCAGGGAATCGACCACGAATCCAGGATGGTAGCCACGGTCAACGATTGCGAATGACTGAGGCATCGGTCGAACACGACATCGAATTCTCGCCACGGTTCAGGCCGATCGAGCGACCAGCGGGCGGAGCGCACGTCAACAGGTGCCACTTCAGCACCCTGCCTCTGCAACTCCTCGAGCAGCAGTTTTTCCTCGACCCGGATACGCGAATGTAGAAGCGCAACTCGCAAAGTCATGACTCCAGAAATCGTTCAGCGAAGCATACGGTTATTGATGAAGCACACCGGCTCGTCAATAGTTGCAGCAAGCCCTGGCGGTTGATCGTCAGGGCAAGGATGTTGCGGGCTTCCGCGAGGGAAATCATGCTTGCCATTCCCAATTCACGTTGCATTATTCACAATTTGGGCGCTGGCGGCTGCGGCTTCGTGCCCGCCAACCCTCAATCCGGACATAAAGGCTGCTTAATCACGTGATGACGACGGACTCCGCAAACCAGTCGAAAGGGCCCACCAAAGGATCGTTGCTGGTCCTGTTTCTGACGGTCTTTGTCGACTTGTTGGGATTCGGCATGGTGATGCCGCTGCTGGCGATCTACGCAGACACCTTTGCGATGGATGCTGGCGGCTGGACAATCGGTTTGCTGATGGCCAGTTTCTCGTTCATGCAGTTCATCTTTGCGCCGCTGTGGGGCATGCTATCCGACCGCATTGGGCGTCGACCTGTGTTGATAGTGGGATTGGCGGGTTCGGTCATCTTCTATGGCATCTTTGCGTATGCGTCGGCGATCAACAGCTTGTTCTGGTTATTCGCATCACGGATTGGAGCGGGAATTGCGGGAGCCACCATTCCCACGACCCAGGCTTATATTGCCGATACGACGACGCCGGAAAAGCGATCGCACGGCATGGCCCTGATCGGCATGGCCATGGGATTTGGATTTACATTTGGACCATTGCTGGGGTTTCTGGCTTTGCCGGCAGGTGAAGGCAACCCGGGACCGTGGCCGGGCATCGTGGCGTCGGGACTGTCGGCCGTGGCATTGTTGATGGCGATCTTTTTGTTACCTGAATCCAAACCGCCTGGCATTCAGCACACTGCCCGCAAGTGGCTGGACATCGCGGGACTCCGGCATGCTTTGGCTCGGCCGTCAATTCTGATCCTGCTGGCCGGTTATTTTCTTTGCGTGTTTGCATTCGTGCAGTTTGAAACAACACTGTCGTTATTGTTGTGGAGGAGTGATCACGGCAATGCGCATACGCCATTTGATTTCTCGTGGCGCAAGTTGATGCTGACATTTGCCTTCGTGGGATTCGTGTTGGCGATTGTACAAGGGGCGATTATTCGGCCGCTCACCAAAAGACTTTCCGACTTCACCTTGCTGCAAATCGGAATCGCGTTGGAAATTGTCGGATTCGGTGTGCTGATTTACTCGATTCAGCAAGCGTCTGAAGCCTGGATGTTTGCCGGCCTGGCTGTGATTTCCAGTGGCTTTGCCTTTATCCAGCCCTCCTTGCACGCGCTGGTTTCCAACTGGACGCCGGCAGACAAGCAGGGCGCCGTACTGGGATTCGCGCAAAGTCTGAACGCGATGGGGCGCATCCTCGGCTCGGCAATCGGAATTCCGCTGTTGAAACAAGGCATAAACCTGCCATATTTGTCCGCCGCTGGACTGATGGCCGTGACCGCAGTGGCTATCGGCATGGCAAGTCGCCTGCACGCTCGTGAATCGTAAGGTCTCCCGACGAAACTGCCCGGCCCTGTTATCATGTTGCTTCAATTCCGTGGTTCCGGAATAAGCCCGCGATTAGCCAGCATAGTTATCACCAAATTGCGATGGATCGAACATTCATATTTCTGAAGCGACACCGTTTCACCAATGGTTTGTCTGATGATGAGATCTCGTCGATTGCCAAAGAAGCTGAAACCATTGAAGTACCCACGGGCGAATATTTACACCGCGCCGGTGATCGTGTGGACTCACTGTTTTTGATCGTTCAAGGTCGACTCAGCCGGTCGACCACTGATCATCATGGTCACGAGCAATTTCAGGGCGTCATCAGACGCGGATCACAATTTGGAGGGCTGGCCGCAGCGCAGCCGGAGTCGATTCCGGTATCCGTCGTCGCACTTGAAACATCCACGGCATTGAGGCTTGATTATCCAAAGTTTCTGGCGCTTGCGGTGACAGTACCCAGACTGTTGATCAACTTCATTCAGATGATCGGAACCGAGATCAAACAGGCAATCAGGATCGATCGCCTGCACCAGCAGCCCAGTGTGATTACGATCATTCACGATACGCCGGCCAGCCGTCCTTTGACGACACGGCTGATTAATCGGCTGCAGGAACTGGGTGAAACACCCAGTCTCATGACCGATGATCCTGCTTGGCAAGCCCGCTCCGATGTTCCTCAACTGTTGATGATCAATGAGGGGCGCTGGATGGACCGCGATGAAGCGCGAAGTCAAATCGCGCAATGGGCGGCGGACGAGAGGGTGTTTATTGAAGCGACCGCGAATCAGGACCTGGATCGGTTGATCGAGGGCATTCAGGTCGCAGACTATGTGCTCGTTTGTATTCGGCCTGATTCGTGGCGTGAGGTCGTTGGCCGATTACGCACACTGCTGGACCGTGAACCCAGGTGGAAGGAGAAAATCAACCTGGTGTGGATCATGGAGGGAAACCAATTGCATCCGCCACCGGCCGCAGAATTGTTGGCACTGGTTAACGCAGACTTCAAGGTTTCGTTTTCCGACCCCCCACAGAACTGGAGTTGCACCTGGCAGCATGGAGTGGAAAGGATCGTTCATGAATTGAGAGGCGTTCGCGTTGGCGTCGCCCTGGGAGGTGGGGCAGCGCGAGGCATGGCTCATTTGGGAGTGCTCAAGACGCTGGAAGAAAACGGTATCATCATCGACGCGATTGCCGGAACCAGCGCCGGCGCCATGACCGGGACCGTGTTCGCAGCGGGCATGGACATGGACTATGCCGTGCAGAGTTTTTGCCGTGATCTGAAGCCATCCGCATTTTTTCGATCGTTGCCCGGGGGCAGCTACTGGTACCTGTTGTACAAGTACCGTCGCAATCAGTTCGACCCCATGTTGAGAAAATATCTTTCGGAACTCGCCCTCGAACAGCTGCCCATTCCCATGAATAGCATCACCGTCGATCTGGTATCCGGCAAACCCAAAGTGCGGGACCACGGTGACGCGGTTCAGGGGATCATCGAGAGCATTAACTTGCCGGGGCTGGCACCGCCGATTTGTCGGCAAGGTGAAGCATTGGTGGATGGTGGGCTGGTCAACAATGTTCCGGCCGATGTACTGGTTTCCAAAGGCTGCAACTACGTGATTGCCGTCAGCGTGACCGCCCATTTGGAGCAACAATTTGGCAAGATTCGTCCGGACACGCCCGGGCCCAAATACAAAGTCCCTTCAACGGTGCAAACCATTATGCGCGGTTACATGGTGCAAAGCGTGAATATGAATTCGGTGGGAGTGCAACCGGCCGATGTAATCATTGAACCGGACGTAACGGGATTCGATATTTCCGAGTTTACGCGTACCGATGAGCTGGCCGCCGTGGGGGCTGAAACGACACAGGCCACGCTGGAAGAAATTCGAAAATCGCTCTCGCAAATCGACAGTCAGTTGTTTCATGCTCAATGACTTGTGAACGTACTGACGGCTGTCAGCCGAACCCCACTCCGCGGCATGACGCCACCGCAACGAGTCTGACCATGACCTCAACCTGGCAAACAGGGACATGAAATGAATCCGGATGACGCGGCCACCAGGCATACACAACTCGACTCGAACAGCGCTTATTCACCGCGGCAAGTTGCGTGGAAGGTTGAAAGCATCGGTGTCAGCAAGGCCCGCAGCAACTTGCTCACGGTATTAGTGCTGGCAGTGCTGGCCGGCGCCTTTATTTCGCTGGGGGCTATTTTGTTCACGGTGGTTGTCACCGGCTCGCAACTCGGGTTTGGTGTCACGCGGTTGTTGGGAGGGCTGAGTTTTTCGCTGGGACTGGTTTTGGTTGTCGTGGCCGGCGCGGAATTGTTTACAGGCAATAACCTGATTGCCATGGCATGGGCTAGTGGACACGTATCCAGCGGCGAACTGGTGCGTAACTGGGTCATTGTTTATATCGGAAACGTCATTGGCTGTTTGGGCACAGTGGCTTTGGTCTACTTTGCGGAACTGAGCACCCTCGGTGAAGGCTCAGTCGGAGAAACCGCAGTAAATGTTGCCCGTTCCAAGGTCGAACTTTCGCTTACGTCAGCGTTCGCGCGGGGAATCCTTTGCAACGCGTTGGTTTGTTTGGCCGTATGGCTGGCGATGGCCGGGCGATCAGTTGCCGACAAGATTCTTGCCGTCATCTTCCCGATCACCGCCTTTGTGGCGCTGGGTCTTGAGCACTCGATCGCCAACTGGTTCTTTCTGCCGTATGGTTACTTGCTTGACAGCGAAGGGATTGTTTCGGTTACCGGGTCCATCCGCAATCTGGTCGCGGTCACCTTCGGCAATATGGTGGGCGGTACGTTGCTGGTCGCCGCCGTGTACTGGTTGGCTTACCTGAGGGACGGGATGCCGGAAAGCTGACGGGGCGGTGTCATGAAGGACGTAGATTGCGTGGCGTTTTTGCAATGGGCGCTGCCGCGCCTGCAAATGCGCTGGGCGGGTTTTCGGAAGGTGCGTCGCCAGGTTTGCAAACGCATCGACAGACGCCTGCGTGAACTGTGCCTGGACGACCCGCGAGCCTATCGCGACTACCTCACGGGCCATCCGGAGGAATGGGCCGAACTGGAAGCGATGTGCCGCATCCCCATCTCACGGTTCTATCGGGATCGTGGTGTCTTCGATTGTTTACGAGATCAAATCCTGCCGGAATTGGCCGCAGACACAGTTGCTCGTGGCGAACCCGCATTGCGAATCTGGAGTGCCGGTTGTGCATCGGGCGAGGAAGCGTACACACTGGGCATCATGTGGCAGCTGGACATTGGACCCCGCTTTCCTGAAATCGAATTGAGCATCAACGCGACCGACATCGATGAGCAAATGCTTGCCCGTGCCCGACGCGCCTGCTATTCACGCAGCAGTATCAAGGACATTCCCAAGTACTGGCGCGAAGCGGCATTTGTGGAACAAGAGCAGGAATTTTGCGTAAAGCCGGTGTTTCGCAAATGGATCGAATTTCACCAGCAGGATATCCGCATTCAAATGCCCGCTGGCCAGTTTCACATGATTCTGTGCCGGCACCTGGCGTTCACCTATTTTGACGGCGATCTGCAGCGATCGATTTCGCGCCAACTAATCGACAGACTGGAACCAGGTGGAGTCCTCGTTACTGGTAAACAGGAGACTTCACCGGCGGATTTCGATAGCCTTCACAGCGTTAAACCACCGATGGGAATCTATGTAATGCCGGCAATTTCATAGCACGCTTCGCCGCCACGGCTACCCTCTTTGCGTCTCTGTGTCTCCGCGAGACATTTCTGCCCTGATCAGACTACAATAAGCGGGCATTCTTTACCTGCGAGGGCTTCATGTTATTGAATCGATTCGTCTTGTTGTTTGTCATCCTGTTTCTTGTCGATGCAGCGATTGCTCAGGATCGCATCACCGGTCACGACTTTGCCACTCGCAGTGAAGTGATCGCGCGTCATGGCATGGCGGCAACCAGCCAGCCACTGGCCACGCAGGTCGCGCTGGACATATTAAAAAAGGGTGGTTCGGCCGTTGATGCGGCAATTGCGGCCAATGCCACACTCGGCCTGATGGAACCCACCGGTAACGGCATGGGAGGCGATCTGTTCGCCATCGTGTGGGACAACGAAACGCAACAGCTGTACGGACTGAACGCCAGTGGGCGATCGCCCCAATCACTGAGTTACGATCAACTCAAAACGATTCTTGCCGACCAAAACATGGAACGCATTCCACCGTTTGGACCCTTGCCCGTTTCAGTTCCCGGTTGCGTCGACGGCTGGTTCGAGTTGCATGGCAAGTTCGGCAAGTTGCCAATGTCAGAGGTACTGCAACCTGCTATTGACTACGCCAACGAAGGCTTCCCGGTATCCGAACTGATCGCATACTACTGGGCCGGCGGTCGGCGACTCGCCCGGTTCCCCGGATTTGCCGATACGTTTTTGCCCGACGGCAAGGCGCCGGCCAAAGGCGAGATCTTTCGCAATCCCATGCTGGCGTCGACGCTGCAGACGTTAGGCAGCGAAGGCCGTGATGCCTTTTACAAGGGCGATATTGCCAAAACCATTGCCGAGTTCATGCAGGAAAATGGCGGCTACATTTCGTACGAAGATCTGGCCAGCCACAAATCTGAATGGGTCGACCCCGTATCCGTTGATTACCGCGGTTACGAATTGTGGGAGTTGCCACCCAACGGTCAGGGGATTGCAGCCTTGCAGATCCTCGGCGTCCTGGAAGGCTACGATGTCGCTTCCATGGGTTTTGGTAGTGCCGATCATGTTCACTATTTTGTCGAAGCCAAAAAGCTGGCCTTCGAAGATCGGGCGCGGTTTTATGCTGATCAGGATTTTCACAAGAGCCCCGTCGCCGAGTTGATCTCCGATGAATACTCGGCGGCCAGACGCGAGTTGATCAGTCCCCGTCGTGCGGCACGACGATACGACGCCGGCAATCCGTCGCTGGAAGAAGGTGATACCATCTACCTGACCGTCGCTGACAAGGATCGCAACATGGTCTCGCTGATCCAGAGCAACTACCGTGGATTTGGATCGGGCCTGTGCCCACCGGGGCTGGGCTTTTGTTTGCAGGACCGCGGCGAACTATTTGATATGGCTCCCGATCGCATGAACACCTATGAACCCGGCAAGCGGCCATTCCACACCATCATTCCCGCCTTTGTCACCAAAGACGGCAAGCCGTTTATGAGCTTCGGGGTGATGGGCGGAGCCACCCAGCCGCAAGGGCACGCCCAGATCATGATCAACATGATCGATTTCGGTATGAACCTCCAGGAGGCCGGTGATGCGCCACGAATTCTGCATTCCGGTTCCTCGCAACCAACCGGCCAGCGAATGACCGATGGCGGTGAAGTATCACTGGAATCCGGTTTCGACTACGGAGTTGTCCGCCAGTTAATGGGTCGCGGACACAGCATCAATTTCGCGCGAGGTCCCTTTGGTGGTTACCAGGGCATCATGTACGACGCCGAGAACGACGTATACTACGGTGCTTCCGAGTCACGCAAGGACGGTCAGGCAGCGGGATATTGATCGAAGAAGTATCCTTCCCGACTCAGTCGATCGAAGTGGCGTTGCCCTGTTGCTGCAACAGGTTGGCCACGTAGTCGGAGGCTTCGTTATTAACGCCCGGTGTTGGCAAAGAAGTGGCGGCGGCAGCTTGCAACTCGCTGTCCATTTCGTGCACTTCGTTCAGGATCAGCGTTGCGTTATCGCTAACACCAAACACGGCAAGCAGGTTGGCAAGGTCGAGATCAGTTAACTCGAAATAACCCTCAATCTCTTCGATCGTTTCACACTCGACAACGACGTTGGAAGTAACGGCCACGACCGTCTGATTTTCGGACCCGCACTGTGGACAGCGAAAGAGACTGAGGTCAGCCACTTCCTGGCGATTTCGCCCGGTTTTGATAGCCTGAAAATTAGCTGACTCGATTGCCTCCATTGCTTCCGCTACCGGCATGGTGGCGGTACCGATTACAAATTCCTCATGCCATTTCCGGCAACGTGAACAAAAAGGCTTCTGGGCCTGCCTGCAGGTAAACACTATGACCATTCCTGCAACGATACACGCCTCAACGGCCCAGTAGATCACGGTGGCTTGACGTCCAAGCTCGACACTCGCACCGTATTTCCCAACACTGAAACTGACACCTTCCCCGGATTGCATGTTCATGAAGTCGATGAACGACGCGACCGGTTGTCGTTGGTCAGGAACTTCCGATGCAGAGTCAGAAAGAAAGAACAGGTAATCGCCGTAGTGCATCGCGGTGACAGTCACCAGTCCCGAGATCATTGCAGTCAGGCCAGCAACGAACACATTATGCGTCCCGCTGAACCTGGCAGCCGCTGACGTGACGGTTGCGACACTCAGCCCCATCAACAAGGGAAACCAGACCACCAAATAAAGGTCATGGTATGCAAACAGCGAGGCAATAAGCCCCGCGATGATGCCGGCGCTGCCGCCAGCAGCAACTACGGTCGCGGCGCCGCCAGGATTCACTTCGCTGGCAGATCGATATCGAGGAATGGCTCTGTGACCAGGTGCTGAATTCATTGGAAATGCGATTTGGAATTGCCAAGCGTGACTTTATCAACATTAGGATTCGCGCCCCGGCATAACTGTGGATGGGGGTGCGGTCGCCCCAAATGGCGCGGATTTGTTTGCAGGGAATGACGCCATGATCGGGCTGTAGGCATTGAAGGACGGAAACTGCCAAAACATACGAGGCAGCAGAATGCGTGATTTCGGATGGAATTGCTGTCGGCGACTCGCGGAATGGCGGCATTTGGGTCATATTGAGTTGTCGCTCGATCAAATTTCCTCAGGACCCGGACGGAAATTCCATGATCTATACTGCCTTGCGCAATCCCTACACCGTCGTCGTTATGGCGTTGGCGATTGCGGTGCTGGGCAGTTTTGCCTACACGCGAATTCCGGCGGACCTCTTGCCGCAGTTCAATATCTCGGCAGCACAAATCGTGTGCTTCTATCCCGGTATGCCGCCGGAGGTGATGGAAAAAGACATCATGAGCCGACTGCAACGCTGGTCGGGCCAATCGATGGGCATCGAGCATCAGGAAGCCAAGGCCATGCAGGGTGTTTGCGTGGTCAAGGACTTTTTCAACGAGGGCATCTCGCTCGATTCTGCCACCTCCCAGGTCAGCATGTACGCCATGAGCGACATGTTTTAT
>JBPCVB010000035.1:0-9661 GCA_051010855.1 Pirellulaceae bacterium
GTCCCGCAACAAAAACCCGTTTTCCCTGGCGAATTGCATCAAAGCCTGGGCGTCGGGCACCTTGACCAGCAGAAAATTGGCCTGGCTGGGATAGACGCGTTCAATCCAGTCAACATTGCGTAACGCCTCGGCAACCTTGTCACGTTGTGACTTGATCGATTCAATCCTCGTTGCGGCCGTGGCCATACATTCCCTGCTGGTTGCATCCAGTGCTCCGCGGGTCGCTGAACGTGAAAGAGGATAGGGGGAGATGGTCGCATGCAAATAGGAAGTGATTTCGTCGCTGGCAATAATGACACCCAATCGGGCACCCGCCAGTGACCACGCTTTTGACAACGTTCGCAATACAATCAGATTGCCGAGGTCGTCAATACGGTCCGACAGACTGGCCGCGTCAGCAAATTCCACGTACGCCTCATCGACCACGACAACTGCCCGGTCAGAGACCCGTCCGCATAACTCGATAATGCGTTCGCGATCAACTGACGAGCCTGTTGGATTGTTGGGCGAACATAGGAACAGAATTTTGGCTCCCTCGTTCACGGACTCTGCCAGCGAATCAAAGTCGACGGCGAATGCATTTGCCGCGTCCAGGTGCACGTTGTGAATCGCCGCGCCATGCAATTTCGCAAAAAAACTGTACATGACGAATGCCGGTGGACATTGGGCGATCGCATCCACCCCAGGCTGGCAAAACCCGCGAATGATCGCATCGATACCGTCATCGGCGCCGCGAGTGATGATCAGGTTGGTGGGCGCGATGTTGTATAAACTGGCCAGTCGGTCGACCAGCTGACTCGGTTGCTTTTCCGGATAGCGATTGATCAGCGGATCGCTGGTACGCAACGGAGCCCAGGGATTCTCGTTGCAATTGAGTCGCGTAAACTCTTCACGGTCACCGCCGCTGGACGGATAACCGCCGCTGCCCCACAGATCGGCCCGGGCAATCTTGCGAATGCTCATGAGCTGACCCCCTTGCTTGCCAGTTTGTCCTGACGGACTTCAATGGCATTGGCGTGAGCTGTCAGTCCTTCCCATTCGGCCAGCGTCCGCGCCGTATCGGCAAGCCGCTCGAGTCCTTCAGCAGTCGCCTGCTGCACCGTAATACGCTTCATAAAATCGACGACGGACAGACCGTTTACCGATTGGGCAAAGCCGCAGGTGGGAAGGACATGATTGGTTCCGCTGCAGTAATCGCCCAACACCTCCGGTGTCCAGGGGCCGATAAAGATACTTCCCGCCGCAGTGATCCGCTCCAGCACCGACTCGGCATCCTCTGTCTGAATGATCAGGTGTTCGGCCGCATAGCGATTGGCGATGTCGACTGCCTGCCCCATATCCTCAGCGATGATGATGCGCGAGAATTCGAGCGACGCCTCGATGAGTTCCCGTCGTGACAAGCGAGCGGCTTGTTCAGCGACGGCCGCCAACGTTTGCTCGGCGAACTCGAGGCTGTCGGTAACCAAAATGGCCTGCGAATCCCGTCCGTGTTCGATCTGTGCGATTAAATCGGCGGCCACGAATTGTGGATCAGCCTGCGCATCGGCGATCACCAGGACTTCCGAAGGGCCAGCGGGCATGTCGATCGTTACGGTCGAGTCACTGGCCGCGATCTGGCGTTTGGCCTCGGTGACCCAAACACTGCCTGGACCAAACAATTTATTGCAAGCCGGTACTGACTCGGTCCCCAATGCCATCGCGGCAATGGCCTGGGCGCCCCCGATTTTGAAGATCGCGTTGACGCCACAGAGTCTTGCCGCCAGCGCAATCGCTGGATCGACGCGACCATCGGTGCCCGGCGAAGTACAGAGAACCAATTCCTGGCAACTCGCCAGTTGTGCAGGGACGCCCATCATCAAAACCGAGGAGGGCAGGGGAGTCTGGCCACCGGGCGCGTACAAACCAACTCGCTGAATACCTACATAGCGAGCCGAACAGCGCACGCCCTCCACCGTTTCCAGGCTCGTGTCCTGAGGCTGGCAGGCGTGATGAAACACTCTGATGTTTTCGTACGCCGCCTCAATCGATCGACGCACGTCATCGGGAACGTCCGTTATGGCTGCATCGAGTTCAGCTTCACTGGCCTGCAGGCTGTCCAGCTCCACCTTGTCGAACCGTGCGGTCAATTCTCGAATGGCATTGTCGCCATGGTCGCGAACCTGATTAATGATGCCCGCTACGATCTGGCGAGTTTCGGTCGACTGATTGGCCGGCGCGCGGGCCAAAGCGTCGATACGCTGTGCTTCGTTCAGTTGATTCCAGGTGAGGATTTGCATCGTATCATCCTATCCCAGCATTTTTTCGATAGGCAGAACCAGAACCGCGCTGGCGCCCGCGTCGCGCAGTTCCTCGATGTGATCCCAAAAGACCGCTTCGCGACATACGGCATGTACGGCAACCTTGTCGTCGTCGCCTTCCAGAGGAAGCACAGTTGGCGATTCAGCGCCGGGCAACAATTCCGAAATCGTGTGCACGGCCGATCTTGGCGCGTGCAACATGACGTATTTGCTTTCAGCCGCTTGTTGCACACCGTCAATTCGCTTCAGTAGCTTGTCGACCAGGGCTTCCGCATCGTCGCTGAAGGTATCGGCATTGCGGTAAAGCGCTGCCTGGATTTCGTTGATTGTTTCGACTTCACGCAAGTGATTCGCCTTGAGCGTCGTTCCGGTCGATACGATGTCGGCGATAAAG
Organism: Pirellulaceae bacterium; assembly: GCA_051010855.1. Taxonomy (GTDB): domain Bacteria; phylum Planctomycetota; class Planctomycetia; order Pirellulales; family Pirellulaceae; genus CAJQPP01. The sequence continues at coordinate 2,692 of JBPCVB010000035.1, forward strand.
TCGGCGGTTCCCAATTGTGGTGCGATCTCAACGGAGCCAGCCAGTTTCACGGGCTTGGCCTTGACGCCCTTGCGATTCAGAAAATCCTGCAGCGTGGCCGGGTAACTGGTGGCAATCCGCATACCTGCCAGGGATTGCGGTCCCTGATAGTCAAAGGTCTCGGGCACAGCCAGTGAAAAGCGGCAATGGCAATAGTTCAATTCCCGCAACTGTTGCAGGCGAGATACCTGCCCGTTGGAAAACTCGAATTCCCGCACGGCATTTTGCCCAACAATTGCCAACTGGCACACATTCTCCTGCAACATCTGCGGGATGTCGTCATCGCGAACGCAGAGCAGGTCGAGGGGCAACGATCGGCCGTAACAAAACAGCTTGTTTTTGCTTTGCGCGAACGTGATGCCACATTTCTGCAATAGTTCCAGCGAGTCCTCGGACAGTCGGCCCGATTTCTGAATGGCGATTTTTAGTCTCATTTCCGTTTGTCCCTGGTCCGCTGGTAAATTAGTTCGTATCCGCCATTGCCCATTTCAATGTGGCGGGCAACTCGTCCAACCGTAGTGACGCTGATCCCGGTCTGTTCGCTGATTTCCCGATAAGTGTACCCGGATTTAAGAAGCTCCACTGCCCGCCAGCGATCGACCATGGCTTCCAGTTCAGCCGGTGTGCACAGGTCCCTCAAAAAGCGTTGACATTCGTCGACCGAGCGGACGGCCACAACGGCCTGGTAGAACCGTCGGTAGTCGCCGCGGGCGGGTTTGTGTTTTGAATCTCGATTCTTCATGTTGGCAAGCCCTCAAGGGTGGCAGGGCAATTTTGTTTTTTGGTCTGTTGGTGTGGGTGCCGGAGTAACTTGTCGCAAGTCCGACAAGGCCCGAACTATTCTACATGTATTAATACGTTAATACAAGAATTACGGCGAACAGGGACTGTCGGTGTGGAATTGGACCGACAGGTCCCCGTTCAAGAAGTGGGATTGGTTCCGGCCCCCAGGGTGGGCCTGTGGACAGGCCCGGCAGGGTTGTTAGGACAGAAATGTCGCCCGCCGGCCGGACCTTTCAGAAAAAACTGCTTTATTGGGAAAGGATTTGCGGGAGAAGGCACAGCGCGACACTGTTTTTGCGGCGAACCCGGCGAATTGCACGGCGACGCCGAAGTCGCCCAAGTGGCCGACTTCCGCTGCACCACATGCCACGGCAAAACTGCACCGTTATTGTTCGACCAACAACGATCGACTAGGCAGCGCGTTTGATGGCAACACCATTGGACGGCGGCAGATGCAATTGCATTTGCGGGAAGGGAATGCCGATGCCGTTGAGATCCAGCCCCTTCTTGGCAGCGACCGTTAACAATTCCTTGACTGCCCAGTAGTTGTCCTGTTCGCACCAGGCTCGCACATGCCAGTTCACGCTGGAGTCGGCCAGTTCCGCCATCACGACCTGGGGTGCTGGATCGGCCACTGTGCCTGGCACTTCTGAAATGGCCGCTTCCAAAACGGCACGGGACCGATCTACATCTGCCCCGTAGTCCACGCCTACCGTGACTTCGACGCGACGAACTTCGTTGTGCGAAAAGTTGGTGATCGTGCTGCCAAATATCTGACCATTGGGCACAATCAGGTGAACATTTTCTATGCTGTTGATGCGTGTCGTAAACAAATCGATCTCCTCGACCCAGCCTTCCTCGGAACCCAGCTGAATGTATTCACCGACCTTGAACGGACGGAACACCATCAACATGATGCCGGCAGCAAAATTCGACAAGGTTCCCTGCAACGCCATACCCACGGCAAAGCCGAGGGCTGCAATGATGGCTGCAAAGCTGGTTACATCGACGCCAAAGTACCCGAGTACTCCCAGCAACAACATGAACATCAAACCGTTTTTGATCATCTTGCCGAGGAACTTGCCAAAGGTCACATCGACACGTCGCGCAACCTGGCCGCCCACGACGCGACCAACAAATGACGCAACAAAATATCCAAGCAGAAACACGCCGATAGCGACGATGGCCGGCACAATAAACTGGCTTGCCAGCGTCTGAATGGCTTCGGTGTCACCCGCGACTGCGCTTTTCACGGTTTCCAGTAATGACCTGGCCGCATCATGGGAATGGGCAGCCAGCACGTCACCCGTACTGCCACCGCTTTCCTGGGCAAACAGCGTTGACTGCGAAAAAAGGATGAGGGCAAACGCCGGTAGCGCACAAAGCAGGATTCGATAACGCATGGATCTTCCGTGATCAGCATTAGTGATATGAATAGGGGAGCGGGAGTCTACAAACCTCGCAGGCCCGCTCCAAGGCAAATCACCGCAGGGAGCTAGCTGGGGCTAGCGACGTCTCGGCGCCGGGCGGAATTCCAGTCCGGGTACCACACCTGCACCCTCCGGGTGCGGGATCACCACCACCAGGATATCGTCGCGTAATACGTGACTGTAGAACTCGCTTAGTTCCGAGCCTTCATAAATGGCGACGATCGGCTGTTTGGCCTGGAAGTGCTCCTTTGCTTCATCGACCGAAACGAGCTCACCGTCAATATCGATGAATTCCAGTTCATCCCATGCGTGGCTGAAATCGTTTCGCACTTCGGTTCGGGTAACAGGTACTTCGCGTGTCCGCTCCTCGGCCCGGGTTACTGTCACCGGTACCATCTTTCCGTCCCGTTCCACTGATTCGGTGACCGGCACCATGACCGTGTAATGCTGTGTTACCATTTCGACCCGGCTGGTCACCGGCGCCCCGGCTGCAAAGTGAAACGCCAATTTGTCCTTCTCGTCAGAGGCCATGGCAACACCAAGCATGATCTTGACGTCCGGCGTCTCGATCTCCGAGGACTGGGCCATTACTGCGTGGTCGTTGAGGCCTGTTCCTGCCAGGACGATGGCCAATAAAACAATTCTCATCGCTGCTCCTTTTTTGCAAACAAAAACCGCTCGGCATAACGACTACCGTCTCCGCGGCCTCGGCACCGGCATCGGTCGACCTGGTGCCGGTACACCGCCTACCATCCCTTCGGGCCGCGGCAGCACCACGATCACAACATCGTCCCGAAGGACTTGCTGATAATAGGGATCCAGTTCATTCCCCTCGTACATGGCGACGATGGGCTGTTTGGTTTCAAAGTGACCGCGAGCGTCGCCCAATGAAACCTTTTCGCCGTCCATGTCCATAAAACCCAATTCATCCCAATCGTATGACACACGGTTCTTTATGACCATTCGCGTGACCTCAACGGTGCGAGTCCGTGTTTCGTTACGGAATTTGGTTTCCATCACACGCTCTCCATCGCGCTCAGTTTCCTCGGTGTACGGAACCTGCACGACATAGGCTTGTTCCACGGATTCAACCTGCGGGACCATCGGAGCACCCGCATCAAACCTGAATGCGAGCTTTTCGCCTTCGTCTTCGCTCTCCTCCGCGATGCCAAACATGACATCTACCTGGGGCGCGTCGAATTCCGGAGTCTGCGCTACCAATGGTTGAACCAGCAAACAACTTCCAGCAGCTAACACCATGATCAATAGCATCTTCATGACATTTCCTTTCCTGTTCCGGATTCAAGTCATTTCCTTGCCGACTGGATATCGACCCGAGAACGGTTATCTTATCGTATTGTCTCCAAACAACCAGCAAATCCCTTGCCAATTGAGTTGGCCAGCTCCCCATGATCGACTTGAGAAGTGATACGGTTACGCGGCCCAGCGAAGCGATGCGCGCGGCCATGGCGGCAGCACCGGTCAATGATGACGTGATCGACGTGGATCCCACGGTGGAACGACTGCAGTGCATGATCGCGGAGCTGCTGGGGAAAGAAGCTGCCATGTTTATGCCGTCGGGCACGATGACCAATCAGGTCGCTGTTCGATTGCATTGCCGCCCGGGCGATGAATTGTTGTGCGAAGCGGGTTGTCATATTTACAACTACGAACAGGGAGGCTTCGCCCAGCTTAGCGGTATCGTGGCCCACCCCGTTCAGGGCAAGGACAACGTGATGACCCTGAAGCAGCTGGAAGGGCTCGTCAAACCCGACAACGAACACGCACTACGAACCCGGCTGGTTTGCCTGGAAAATACGCACAATCGCGGCGGCGGCAGAATCCTGCCAATTGAAAACGTGGAGTCAATTTGCAACTGGGCACGGCAACAGGGTCTGGTGACCCACCTGGATGGCGCCCGATTGTTCAACGCCGTTGTGGCTTCCGGATTTTCCGCCGAGCAGTGGGCTCGCGGGTTCGACACCATCAGCATTTGTTTCAGCAAAGGGCTGGGTGCGCCGGTCGGTTCTGCTCTGGTCGGATCGCGGGACATGATTCATGACATGCGACGCCATCGAAAGTTGTTTGGCGGCGGGATGAGACAGTCGGGCATTATTGCCGCGGGGGCCGTGTATGCCCTGGAAAACAACATTGAACGGTTGGAGCAGGATCACCATGCGGCGCAAACCATCGCTCATGCCGTGCAACAGTGCGACAACCTGTCGCTGGAGCCGGAACAGGTCGATACCAACATCGTGATTTTCCGCGTGCACAGCGACAACGTCTCGGCCAGTGACTTCTGCGAAAGACTGTACGAGCAAGGCGTCTGGATGCTGCCGTTCAGCAAGGTACACGTGCGTGCCTGCACGCATCTGGATGTTACGATGGACGATTGTCTGCACGCCGGACAGGCCATTCAGCAAACTGCCGAACAGATCAAAAACGCCGTTAACGCCTGATTCAACCTCCGGAAGGGTGAGGCTCCGTCCGAGCCGCAACGCCTGTTCAACTACGGCTCGGACGGAGCCTCGCCCTCCCCGAACAAACACCGCATCGGGAACACCAGATGAAGATCCCAGTTTTTACCGTCATCTTTGCGCTACTCTCCGCGGCCCTGCATGCCCAGGAGAACATCATTCACATTGACCTCAATGATCAGGCGGATCGTCAGGTCGTGGTCGACAGGGAGCAGGGCCAGTATCTGGGCCATCCAACGACGGTGTTGCTGGAAGACGGGCAGACGATGCTGTGTGTCTATCCCAAGGGACACGGCAAGGGAGGGATCGTTTACAAACGCAGTGACGATGGGGGACTCACCTGGTCGGACCGCCTGCCGACACCCGACTCATGGTCAACGTCTCGGGAAGTTCCCACGCTGCATCGCGTGATCGATGCCCAGGGCAACAAGCGGATCATCATGTTTTCCGGTTTGTACCCGGCTCGTATGGCCGTCACTGAAGATGACGGAGTCAGCTGGAGTGAACTGGAGCAAGTCGGCGATTGGGGCGGTATCGTCGTCATGGGGTGTGTGATTGCACTGCAGTCCGGCCCCGGACACTACATGGCCATGTTTCACGACGATGGACGATTCATCGCCGACCAGCCGCGTCAGGATGAAGTCCGTACGTTTACCCTGTACAAAACGCTGTCCACCGACGGTGGTTTGACGTGGAGCGACCCCGAAGCTGTACACCGTTCGAGTGAAAAACACATTTGCGAACCGGGCGTGTTTCGATCGCCGGATGGCGGCCGCCTGGCTGTCTTGCTACGCGAAAACAGCCGCCGGAAGAATTCCCAGATCATCTTTTCTGATGATGAAGGCGCGACGTGGACCGAACCGCGCCCCATGTCTGATCCGCTGAACGGTGACCGACACGCCGGTGTCTATCTGCCCGATGGCCGCCTGTTTATTTCCTTTCGCAAGCGTTCACCGTCACCCAAACAATCGGCCTACGAAGGTGATTGGGTGGCCTGGATCGGAACCTGGCAGGATCTTGTCGACGGCGGTTCAGGTCAATACCTCGTACGATTGAGAGACAATCACAAGGACTACGACTGCGCTTATCCTGGAGTCGAAATTCTGGATGATGGAACCGTGGTAACGACCACTTACGGACATTGGGACGCTGGTGAGTCGCCCTACATCTTGAGCGTCCGCATCACTGCCCGCGACCTGGATGAACTGGCCGACCGATAGTGTGCCGATGTTTATGCCGATGTGCACACAAAACGCGTCCAATTGTGTTGAACGCGTTCGTTAAATGTGCACAATCGGGCGTCTAGACGCGACGCATTTTTCGCCGGCCAGCGATCAGGCCCAACCCCATAAAACCAAGGACCATTCCGGCTCCCGGTTCCGGAACCGTGAAGAAGCTAATTCCTGTCATGGTTAGCTCGTAGGAACCTGTTTCCGGGGCCCCGCCATCCACGTCAAAGGACCAGTGATCAATTGCACCGGCAACTGGCTCATATCCATTGAGATCAGTGAAACCGCCTGTCTGCGATACGATCACATCACTGGAGTCGTGCAACGACTCGTCAAAGCCGCTGACGACCAGAATGTACTGATTGCCCATAACTGGATCTGCGGGTGAGTTGTGAAGCGTCCCACCCCAGGTAGTCGTTGACGACAGCATAGCATCCGTGCCCCCGCCCGGTTCATCGTCGTTGGACATTACCAGATTGCCAAGGGTATCGAACAGCCACAATCGAGTATCGAAGTCCAGGCTCACTGCGTTGATATCCCAGCTCGAACTGAGAATCGTGATTCCAAATGCGTCATGAACATCGCCGGCACCGAGACTGGTGCCTCCGAAAATGGACGTCAACATGGGATCCGATATCACCCCAACAGTGACTTGAAAACCGCCCATTGGATAACTTCCGGCATCACCGGTTTCTGTCCAGATATCGGCGTGGCAATTCACGGAGAATGCGATCGCGAGAACCACTCCAAAACAATATTTCATCAGCTTTCTCCCAGTTGGCTGTTTGGTTGTCAGGAGGAAAATGCGGAAGACCCAACAGGAGCGGGAAATCCGTGGCGACTGACATGGAGGGAATGTTCGCAAACATCGGACTGGTCGTTGCCAGACCCAAAGTCTGAACGGCAATTCGCGTAGAAAAGTCATTACCGGCGCCGAATTAGTGCAGTCGAGCCAGCTGCAACAACCGTACTGATTGTGTGCGTTCGCCGGAGTCAAGGCTCAGGATCAAAT
>JBPCVB010000036.1:0-3264 GCA_051010855.1 Pirellulaceae bacterium
TCATGGAAACAATGGATGCAATCGCAAGCAAATTCAACGGACATTTGTTGGCGGCCTCCGAAGTCGTCCAGCAAATGACTGATCGCAATGACGCACTGGAGGGCCTCGACAAGTACCGATATCCGACAGCCCGTTTCATGATCCCCGAGGTGCATGAGTTGATTCGGGAATCCGCACATGTCAACGCGTTGCGGCAGATCGCATTGGCAGCGCTGGCCTGTGATCACTATCGATTCACAAACAAGGAATTTCCAAAATCATTGTCTGATGCCATCGACGGATTTCTTGAGGACGAACCGATCGATGTGTACAGCGGCGAGCCGATCATTGTGCGTCGCGCTGGAACTGACTTGCTTATCTTTAGCCCCGGTCCTGGTAAGGGTGACAACGGCCTGGAACATGACGATATCGGGATTCGCCTGATACCGCAGAAATGGAGTCCACTGATCGGCCCCGTGACTGAATTTGATTAGGTGATTCCTGATGCAGATCCAGTGTCCGTGCGGACAAAAATACAAAATCAGGGATGAGCTGGCCGGGCAATACATCCGCTGTCGCAAGTGTGGCCAGCAGGTGCTGGTCCAGGCCGCCGAGCCGGTAGAAGCGGCCCCGGTCGTAGAAGCAGCAACATGGCCCGAGCCGGTTGCGGATCCAGAACCGTCGTCGCCTGCGTACGCACATGCGACGCCTGCACAATCGGCGGGCGAAACACCGGCGACTTTCCCTGGTTTGTCCCAGAGACCCGTGGTTCACCGTCCCGACCCGGGGCCGCGCCCCGCGGCCAAAAGATTTGCTGCGGACTTCAAATCGGTAAACGAGGGCATTCAATATGTCTATATGGGTACGCTGATAGGTATCCTTGCCGGAATATGCATGGTGATCTTTCGTGCCTTGATGCTGCTGTTGCCAGCGCTGGCCTGCGTGTTGGGCCTGATCATCGGCACATTGATTGCCCTGGTGGGTTATTTCAAATGTCTGGGCGTGCCGGAACAAACCGGTGCACGACCTTTGATTACCGGGACAGTAGTTGCCAATCTGCTCACGCTGATCATCAGCTTTAGCGTCGGGATTGTGACGCTGGCAACTCCGCGCGGAGCCGATCCGGTTGGGGTCCAGGTGCTGGAAATCATCAGCAATTTGCTGGGGGTGGTTACGATCTCGTTGTTTTTGCTGTTTATCAAAAAGGTGGCTGAATACGTAGACAACAAAAGCGCGGCCCACGAAGCATGGACGTTGATGGTTTTCTACCTTGGTGTCATTGGGGCAGGAATCAGTTTTGTTTTCAGCATGTTCCTGCTGGGAGCCATACTCCCGGGAGTCCTGCTTATTATCTATGCCATTACGTTCGCACTGGGATTGCTGGGCGCCATGATCGTCTGGCTGGTCAAATATCTGACCTTTCTGAATTCGCTCGAGTTTCGCAGCTCGACCCGTCGCAAGAAATCGCGCTATTAACAAAAAACCGATTGGCCAAATAGCCAACCGGTAAGTGCCGTCTGAGACGAGATTCGGCGAAGAGACTAAAGAAAAGTGTGGACCGGCCGACAGCCGGCCCACATGTCGCGGGCGGGAGATCTGCCCACGGCGAGTACTCAACCCACAGCCTGAATTGGATTACGTGGATTCGGCCGTCGAATTGTCGACACTGGGATCGAGACCTTCGACAAAGCTGGACAGGGTGCGGCTGCGATAAGGCTGTTGCAGTTTTCGAACCGCCTTGGATTCAATTTGCCGTACACGTTCGCGGGTTACCGAAAATATCTTGCCCACTTCCTCCAGCGTGTAGGAATAACCATCGGCCAGTCCGTAACGCAGTCGCAGGATCTCCCGTTCGCGATAGTTGAGGTGCTCCATGGCTTCCTCAATGCGAACTTTCAGTGCCGTTTGGTTGGTTTCATACAGTGGATCGTCGTCGCGATGATCTTCCAGGAATTCGCCGAAATAGCTGTCTTCGTGATCGCCGACCGGTTGATCCAGCGACAAGGGCTGGCGTGCCATCTTCATGATCACACGGGCATCCTCGATTGAGAGTTGGGCTCGTTCGGCGGTTTCTTCGGCGGAAGGTTCACGGCCCAGTTCCTGAACCAGTTCACGCATCACATTTCGCACCTTGCTCATGGTGTCGATCATGTGGACCGGTACGCGGATCGTCCGGCTTTGATCGGCAATGGCCCGGGTAATGGCCTGGCGAATCCACCAGGTAGCGTAAGTAGAAAACTTGTAGCCACGGGCATGTTCAAACTTGTCGACTGCTCGCATCAAACCGGTATTGCCTTCCTGAATGAGATCCAGAAAACTCAGGCCACGATTGCGATATTTCTTGGCGATGGAAACGACCAGTCGCAAGTTGCCAGCCGAAAGCACGCGTTTGGCGCGATCGTGCCGTGCCTGGTATCGCCTGGTTTTCTTGATCCGGCGAGCCAGTGTACGCGGGCTTTCAAAGGTCTTCTTCATCAGAAAGTGCAAGTCGGCCCGGATTTCCTCAATGGTTCGGTTGGCAACATAGCCGCTGCCGTTGTTCATGGCCTCGGCCAGCTGTCTGTACAGCAGCTGCATGCGTTCGTTGACGTCGCAGAGTTGCTGGAAAAGTGGCTGCAGTCGATTGATTCGCAGATTCAGCTCCTCGATTAATCGGACGGCCCGGTAACGTCGACTGACCAGCCGTTCCCATGCGGCGTCACGCTGCTTTTGCGGGCGCTGGCGATTGATGGCGATGCTGAAATCCTGTTCATTGGCTTGCAGCAACTTCTTAAGTGTCTCGACGTTGGGGACCAGTCGCTGCATGATGCGTTTCTTTTCCGCCTTGTTGGTTACCGACACCTCGATGGTCCGGTCCAGGCGGAGCTTTCCGTCGCGTACCTGCTCGAGCAAATCAACCGCACCTTGCAGCATGAAGTCAGTGGCCAGCATGGTGTTGCGGTAGTGGGTACGGGTTTGCTCGATGGCGATCGCCGAGTCGATTTCCTGTTCGCGAGTCAGCAAGGGAATGCGACCCATTTGCATCAAGTACATGCGTACTGGATCATCCAGGGCGTTGTCGACGGAGACATTGCGCTGGCTCGTAGCCGGCTGGTTTTGCTTTTTTTGGCTGGCGGTGGCTGCAGGACCGGAACGGGAAGCGGGTGTTTTGGGCATAAGGTGCGTTCCTCGAGAGCTTTGCGGACAACTCCCGAGGTTGCACATTGAGTGCCCCGTCGGTGAAACCGGCGATGGGGCGTCGATAAACCTCGATTGCAGGCGGGTTTACGTCGTCCGCCCGCATAA
>JBPCVB010000037.1:0-4662 GCA_051010855.1 Pirellulaceae bacterium
CCCGCGTCGGCAGCAATTTCCACCTGGGCGATCTGGTCGATACGTTTGTCGGGGAACGGCCGGTTCGACGATCCGATAAAACGAATGAAATGGCACATCCATCCGGCGGCTTGCAGCAACAAGAGCAGACGCGTTTCGGTTCGCGTGCTTTGTCGAAAGGCATAATGGATGGCGTTGGCACTGGTAACAGCGTGAACCGGACGAATTGTCGCCTGACGCATCACGATCTCACCAGCTGCCAGGTGCACCGCGTCCCAGATGGTTCCTGCGCGGGCGGCGCCCGACTTGAGTTTGTCGATGACGAAATCGCAAGCTGCATCATGGTCGCCTGTGCGAATTACGGCCAGCAATTCCTCGACGACTTGCGGCTGGTCGGATTCACCGGTCCAGCTGGCAGGCAAGGCGTCGACGTTCTCGCGAGCACGCAGCAGATTACCGTTGTAGCTTTGTTCATCCATCGTAAAACCGCTACTGCGCGACGAAGGATCGTAGGCCACCATGGCACGAGCGAGGTGTCGCATGGTCGGCTCCGCATGCTGCCAGCCGATGGTTTGCAGGGTTCGCCAACCGTTTGACAGATAGATTGCCTTGTGACCGATGGCCCGATAATCGCGAGCACCATACTGCCACATCTGCTCGATGATCTCATGAGCTCCCAGGGACTCAAGCATGCCCATCATGGCTGACTCTGCTCGATCCGCGTCGAACGAATCCATGGCCACGGCGAATTCGCGGATTGCCGCTTCCGGTGCAACTGGCTGGCCGCGAAACGGCTGCATCTTTTCCAGGCGGCTGCCGCGTTCCTGGGTGGCCTTGAAATTGTCCAGCGCCCAGAACATTGGCAACAGTTGTTCGTCGGGCGCAGAATCCAGACTCATCTGATGCGCCGAATGCATCACAAACACAGCGTGCAGGGGACCGCCGGTATGGCTGGAGGTGATGTTGCGGATACCCGCCAGATACAATGCAGCCATCAGGTTGCGGTAACTGGTGCCGTTGCGGATTGCCCCGGCAACTGCGTCAAAGCATTTGTCACGGGGTGTGCTTTCGATCAGTTGAACCAGCGGCTCCACGTCGGCCTGCAACTGCACGAGATCCTGAGGCGAGACAGGCTGGGCGTGGCAGGAGGTCAGCAGCGACAAACCGCCACCCAGGCCGCCCAGGGTGATCGCTGATGCCCCGGCACTGGATTTAAGGAATTGTCGACGATTCGACTCGCGGGTGATCATTGGCGTACCTCCGGTCAATCCGTCCCCGGGATGTGGTTGCCTGTTCACTACATTTCTTGCTGCAAAGTCACCACCGAATCGACGGGTTGCAGGGAGTCGTGGCTGGATTCGGTACCGTCCGGCCAGCGAACTGTAACGCTTTGCACGTCCCCGGCCACAAACACGTCGTGTGATGACTGGCTGAGGTAGCTGCCACCGGCAGGAATCTCACGCACCAGTCGCGTTCCATCGCCCATTGTGAATGTCAGCTGGCAGCCAGCCGTCGATGGGTTCGTCTGGTTGGGTGCCAGGCGGAATCGGGTAAACGAGCCGTTCATCTCGTTGCGGAATACGGAGGGTTTTTCATTATTGAGTGTCACCGCAAAGTCGGGACGTTGGTCGCCATCGATATCTGTTACGGTCAGACCCGTCGCGTCGCCTCCCACAACCAATCCGCTCGCGTCGGGCCAGACGGGTGAAAAGTTGCCGGTGCCGTCACCAAGCAACAGCATGGAGACGCCACCATCCATATTGCCCGTTTCACGTTGAGGGCCATGGAAGTTCTGTACGACGTACAGGTCCAGGTGCCGGTCTCCATCCACATCGACAAGCGCGATTCCAAATACCGGACTGGCCTGCACGACGCGAGGCAACTTGTGAAACTCGAACTGCGCAACACCACCTTTGTTGCCCTGATTGATCCAGACTCCCGAGTACAGGCTGTTGGCCTCAAATCGCTGGGCCGCTTCCAGTCCTTCCGGTGAGTAAATGTCCATCAACGGACTGACTGCAAACTCGTGATACGTCGGCAATTTTTCCTTGATCGATGGCATGGCACCACTGGTGCAACCGAGTCCGCGTCGTGGCAGACACACGCCGTTCTCGTACTTGGCTTCGACAATTTGCATCTTGCCGTTGTTTTCGAAGTCGCCGTAGAACAGCAATTCCGGCTTTTCGGTCGACGCATAGTACTTGGTGTTCAATCCAAAATTGCCCACAACAAAATCCATGTCACCATCATTATCGATGTCGCCGGTGGCGAGACTGTTGTGCCAGCCAAGTCGTTCCGCCAGGCCCGCTGATTCGGTGGCGTCACGAAGTTTGCCGTTCTCATTCAGGAACAGACGGACCGGTCCCCAGTCATAAGCAACCAGCAAATCCAGCCAGCCGTCATTGTTCGTATCCGACCATATCGCCGATGTAACCATGCCGGCGTCCAGCAATCCCGCAGCCAGGTCTTCGCCGGCGGCCGTGAAGTTTCCATCCTCGTTGATCAACAAGGTCGATTGGGGTGTCGCGGGGTAACTGCCGACCATCAGTCGGGAACCGACAAAGAGATCGACATCGCCGTCACGATCAAAATCAGCGGCGGCCACCTGCGACCCGCTATTACGCAAGTCCGGCAGCATGTCGTTTGTTGCATCAGCAAAATTGCCGGCTCCGTCATTCAGGTACAGCCGGTCGCCTAACTGCTCGACACCTGGATCGAATTCCACTCCTCCGCTGACCACGTACAAGTCCATGTCGCCATCGGCGTCAGCATCGAAAGAGGCAACTCCCATGTCTTCACAGGCGGAGTGGGCTTCAAAGGCGTCTTGCTTGCTGGTGGTGAACTTGCCCGCTCCGTCACCCAGCATCAATTTGCCAGCACCCCCGGCCGCCTGACCGATATAGCAGTCTTCATTTCCATCGCCATTCACATCGGCCCAGGCGATGCCGGGCCCCAATTGCGAATGACGGTTGGGCAACAGCGGTTCGCGAGCGAAATCGTCGTAGGTTTTTTCCACGTGCTGCATGCCAGTCAGTGAACGCAAGGGACTGAACAGCGTGCTGCTGCGGCTGGCCATGCTGGTCGCCGGATCCGCTTCGCCTTTCTCGACGATCGTGTAACGACGATTGGTTTCAAGATTTTCAAACGTCTGTTCGATGCCCGATGGCCAGTGCACGGTGACTTGCTGAATCGACTCAACTTCGCCGACGCCAAAGTGCACAATCGGCTCGCTACTGGACATAAATCCGCGGTTCGCGCCTAGCATACGGGTTTGCATCGTCCGGCCGTCGCTGGTTTGCAGACTAATCCGCGCGCCGATGCCAGCGTTATTACTGTCCGCCCCGACCAGTTCCAGCTGAAGCGCATTGCCCTGAGCCAGATCATTGCGGTACACGCGTACCGGTTCGTCAAAACCGTTAACAACGAGGTCCAGATCACCGTCGCCATCCAGGTCGCCACTGGCGGCGCCGGTGCTAACACCAAAATGATCCAACCCCCATGCGGTGCTGACATCGTCAAACTTCAAATCACCGAGGTTGCGGTAAGCTCGATTTTCCAGACGGAATACATCCTGCCTGGCCCAGAAATCGATAGCCTGGTCCTTGGTAATGCGTTCCGCGCGAATCTGGTCCTTGAGGTCGCCGTTGTACCAGTCTCGTGACATGCCGTTGGTAAAGTAAACATCTTCCCAGCCGTCATTGTCGAGGTCGTCGAATTTGACCGTCCATGTCCAGTCGGTGCGGGCCAGACCAGCGAGGAAAGCGATTTCCATAAATCGATCGGTGCCCGTGTTGAGATACAAACAGTTGCGGACGTATTGCGGCGGATCGGGCCAATTCAAAAACCACGCCGTGCTTTCCGGACCACTCATAGCTCCCATCGACAGCTTGTCGCGATAGTGATTCGTGCCCGCCATGTCCGTGGCTATGTAATCCATCAGGCCATCGTTGTTGACGTCCGAATAGTCGGAACCCATCGAAAACCACGGTGTGTGTGGCAATGAAACTTTCAACATGTCGGTGAACGTCACCCGGCCTTCGCTGTTAACGCCGTTGTTGCGATACAGGTGATCGGAACCCTTGAAGTCATTGGCGACATACAAATCGGGCAGGCCATCGTTGTTGTAGTCCCACCAGTTGGCCGACAGTCCCATGTGCGGGATCGCGCCAATTTTTGTTTCATGACTGACGTCTGTGAACTTGCCGTTGTCATTGCGGTACAGGTGATCGAACTCGCCGCCCGGTTCGGCAATCACGCCACGATCCGGGTGGTTCATCAAGAAGTAGGCTTCGCGGAATTTGGGGTTCAATCGCGGACGGCCACCGGCGTCAGCGATAATCTTTTCCTCATTGGGCAAGGGATTGGCGCGGTAGCCGTCCAGCTTGTTGGTGACCAGGTACAGGTCCAGATCGCCATCCAGATCGTAATCGGCGAACGCGGCGCACACGCTGGCACCGTCGTAATCCAGTCCGTACTCGGCGGCGCGTTCAGTGAATTTGCCACCTTGATTTATATATAGCCGGTTGGGGCAGCCGTAACCGTAGACGTAAAGATCCAGCTGGCCATCGCTGTTTAGATCAACGAAAGCCGCCCCAACGCTCCACATGTTCGCCGGATCAATACCGACCTGACTGGTTACGTCCTCAAACTTCATATCGCCCAGGTTTCGATACAGCCGACCAC
>JBPCVB010000038.1:0-3218 GCA_051010855.1 Pirellulaceae bacterium
ACGATAACTGATGAATACACGGCTCATGTTGTCTTTCTCCTTGAGCGCGCGGCATCTGGCAGGCGCATTTTGGCAGGGGACTGCCATCGATCCAGTGTAATCCAAATCCAGTTTGAGGTGAGCCCACCGCGGTTGTTTGCTTGAGTCGCCAATTGCACGCGTGTAGATTGGTGCTGCAAGCCCTTTTGGTATACCTCGCCGGGAGGGCAGTTCGAGCGGCGGCACGTTACGCATTAGTTGAACAAAGGTTGCGTCTCTGAAACGCGACACAAGGCAGGGCATTGAAAACGCCACAATTTCAGTCCATGGCGTTGCGGGCACTCAATGTGGACCGTGACGAATTCCATCTGGTCCGCGCCCTGTTCTTTCATCATTTCTTTCAGGGATTCGGAATCGCCCTGTTAACGATCATTGCGATCAAGGAATTTCTGTACGAATTTGCCGCTGCGCATCTGCCAATCGTCTATATGGTTACGGCGCTGGTACTGCTGGGCATTGGCCGCGTTTACGCGATTCTCGAACATCGCGTGCCGTTGCGCAAGCTTTTTCCGCTCATCGCTCTGGTTATTGCACTGCTGGCGGCGGCTGGCTGGATTGGATTGCTGGTCGCGCATGCCGACAGCCTGTACAAGACTGCGCTGGCTGGAGGTTTGATCTTTTCGCTCATGGTGCTGTATCGAGTTGTCTATTTGCTGGGCAGCCTCGAATTCTGGGGACTGTCCGCCATCGTTTTCGACGTCCGGCAAAGCAAGCGCTTATTCGCACTGATCAGCGCCGGTTTTGTTCCAGCAAAACTGCTGGGCTATTTGCTGGTTGGCGTGGTGAGTTGGGTTGCGCCCAAAAACGCAACTGATCACCTGCTGCTGGTCGCCGGTATCAGTTTTTTTATCTCGTTCTTCTTGCTGCACCGGGCGATGCGACGGGCGGATCTCCGTGAGCCGCCTGACTCGGGCGGGCACACACACGGTCAATCCACCGGCATTGTTGCGCGGATTTTTGGCACGAGGTTTGTCGTGGCGTTGGCTGCACTTTCCTTTGTAACGATCCTTGTGCTGACGACGATCGACTATGCTTTCCTCGCAGAACTCAAGAAAAAATTCGAGGGGACCGACGACCTGGCGGTATTTCTCAGTCTGTTCTTTGCCGTCAGCTCGACGGTCACCATTATCGCAGAAATCTTTCTGTCCAGCCGGCTTGTTGACCGCATCGGTGTTCGCGGTTCGCTGTTATTTCTTCCTGTCGCGCTGTTGCTAATCTGCCTGGCTCTCATCGTCGAAGAATGGGTGTGGACTTTCGAGTACGCCGAGTTCTGGTTTTTCGGAATCATGATCTTGACCTGCGACGTCCTGGTGTACGCGTTGAACAGTCCGGTGTTCCTGGCGATGTTTCAGCCTCTGGACCGGCACCGGAGGCTGCAAGGTCACACGGTCGTCAAGGGTTTGACTGACCCGATTAGCCTGGGACTGGCGGGTGTGGTTCTTTTTGCCATCACCCGGATGGTCGACGAGAAGGGAATTCTCAGCTGGCTCGCCTGGCTGATAGCGGGACTGGTGATCATCTGGATTCTGACCATCGTAATCGTGAATCGCCGCTATCTGGAGATGCTGAAGCACGCCATCTACAACCGGTTTCTGGCAGGATCGCAACTCGAATTTACGGACCGCCAGTCGTTGGCGATTTTGCGCGACAAACTCGCCAGTGATTATCCGGAGGAAGTTATCTATGCACTTGAACTGTTGCGTAAAGCCCAGCCGGAATCTTTCAGCAGCATGTTGATCGCCCTGCTGGATCATGAGAATGACGAAGTCGTGATTCACGCCCTCGGCCTGGTCGAGGAACTGGAACTCCACGATGCCCGGGGCCGCCTCACCGGGTTGATGGAACAGCGGGAAACGGGACCCGTCGCGCGTGCCGCCGCGCGGGCCTGGTGCCGGCTCGCGCCCGATGAACTGGATGTGGTGATGCCGTTTCTGGACAGCAGCGATGCGGATCTCCATTCCGGCGCCGTTGAGGGATTAATGTTCTACGGTGGAGTCGAGGGCATCGTGGCGGGTGGGCAGGAATTACTGAGCATGATAGCTGCCGACGACGAACCACAGCGAATCCAGGCAGCGCGCACGATTGGCAACCTCGGGATCGAACGACTCCATCGTCCTATCGAGCAACTGCTGGACGATTCCAGCGTCCATGTCCAGCGCGAGGCGATCAGGGCAGCCGGTCTGGTCAGGAACCCGAAGTTGCTGCCACGACTTTTCGATTTTCTGGACAACCAATCGCTACGCTGCGACGCCGTCGATGCCTTGCCGGCCTTTGACGACCGGGCGGTGCAGGAAATGCAGCAACGGTTTGATTCGAGTCATGATCTAACGCCGGGAAAACGCCGGGACCTAATCGAGATTTGCCGGCGGATCGGTTCGGATGACGCACTGCGGTTGCTGGTCCTGTGGTGCGATAATGAATCTGCAGGCGTGCGCGACCTGTGTTACACCGCTTTACATGTAAATCATTTTCACGCTGGCGACGCGAGCGCATGGACGACGCGTCTGGAATCCGCATTGCAGGATGCCCGCACCGTGTTACAGGCAATCAGGATGGCCGATACGGACACGCGACTGGAACAGGTCGCCCGGGCCTTGCGTGAAGAGTTACACGCGGCGCGTCAACGGCTGCTGTTGCTGATTGGCTTTCTTTACGATCGCCAGGTAGTCGCCGAAACGCGAAGGGAACTGGAATCGGAAAATCGTGAACGCCATGCCAATGCACTGGAGACATTGGACAACTTGCTGCCAAACCAAATTACGGATCGCCTGTTCGCCATCATCGATGCCGACTCGCCCGGGCAAAGTACTCAACGCACCGAGCTCGCTGCGGCCTCCGGGTTCCTGACTGCTGACGATCTGATCGATCATTTACTGGAGGAAGGCGAGGGCAAATACACAACCTGGACCCTTGCCACCGCGATTGACGCTGTCGGGCAATTGCGACACGAGCGACTGGTTCTCGCCATACATCCATATGCTTCCCATTGCGAGCAACTACTTGCCGAAACAGCCATTCACGTTATGAGACAAGTGCACGGCGACATGCCCCCGCACGTTCAGACTAAACTGGATGAAGTGAGAGAGAATGTTATGACTTCCCATTCCGATAGCGGGTCGAAGTTACTGGAGATCGAAAAAGTGATCATCCTGAAAACTTCTCCGCTTTTTGCCGAGACG
>JBPCVB010000039.1:0-5494 GCA_051010855.1 Pirellulaceae bacterium
TCACCGACGGTATCGAAAAAAGCGTTCCGCCGCGCAAAGGCTCGCGACACGTGTTGCGTCTGATTCGCGAATTGCTGTTCTGTCAGCCGATGGGAAGCGGTACGAATCTGCGGCGGGCGCTGGAACATCTGAATCGCACGGCCAAACGACGCACGGTCGTGTTTCTGATTAGTGATTTTCTCGACAAGGGCTTTGATTCATCACTGCGAGTGGCCAGCCGCCGTCACGACATCATTCCGATTGTCATCAGCGATCAACGTGAAGCCGAAATGCCCAACGTAGGACTGATCCGGCTGCGTGATGAGGAGACCGGCGAAGTTGTCACTTTTGACACCAGCAGCTGGATGAGTCGGCGACAGTACGCCCGCACCTGGGAAGAACAAACGGCTGCCCGTGACGAAATGTTCCGACGGCTGAAGCTCAAGCCAATTCACCTGAAGACTGGTCAGGACATCACCGAACCATTGCAGCAGTATTTCAGACAACGGGAGCGCCAAGGATGATTCGCAGCTCCAACAACCGAACAAACGTTGCGGCGGCACTCCACGGGACTTGTCTTCCCAACCGTGGAGTGCCAAAGCAAACTCTGGCTCGCCAGATGGCACTCCGGGTCCTGATCGCCGCGCTGTTCGTGGGCGCCGTCTTCATGGGCGCTCGAAATGCCAGTGCTGATCGCGATGGTGATGCACAGCTCCGAATCGATACGCGGGTCACCCAAACGGAATTGCAGGTCGCTGAATCATTTGACCTGGAGATTTCGATCACCGCTCCCCAGGGAACCAGCTTGGAATTTCCTCCGGTCACCGGTCGACTGGGTGACTTCGAAGTCCTGGACCACGACGACAGATTTGACATTCCCGGCGAATACGAATCCAGCGAGCGAATGTGGATTCGCCGCATGACACTGGAAAGTCTGATCACGGGTGGGTTGGAAGTCCCGAGGATGGAATTTCGGGCTTCCTCCACTGGTAACTCTGAAGTCCTGTATTCCGAGTCCATTCCGGTGCAGGTTGTCAGCGTGCTTGAGGATCACGCCGATCCGGCCAATTTCCGCGACATTCAATCGGTCGTGGACGTCTACATCCCGACACAGCCACGACGCTTTCCCACGGGCTGGATCGCAGGCGTTGTCAGTTTCCTGGCGATTGCCCTGGCGGCAATGACGGTGATCACACGACGCCGAACCTGTTTGTCTCCGCGTGACTGGGCAATTGCGGAACTGAATTCGCTGCATGGCATCGCCGAAATATCACCGGAGCCGGTGGTGGCGAGAAAGTTGTCCGCTGTGCTTCGCGAGTACCTGGAGTTGCAATTCGAGGTTGCCGCGCCACTGCAAACAACTGCTGAATTGTTGTCGACTCTGGACCAACAGGTCGAATCGACCACAGCTCGACGACTCGCGTCCCTGCTGGCATTGGCGGACGAAGCCAAATTTGCCGGCCTGCGACTGACCAGTGCCCAGCTAACAACGGCGATCGAGGAATCTCAACAACTGGTCAAAAAACTTTCGCGACAGTTTGAAGAGCCGGCCGCCGCCAGCACGGAATCCAGCGAAGGGGAGGCACACTGATGTTTTTCTCTCCATGGTATTTGTTGCTGCTGTTGCTGCTTCCGCTGGTCGCATGGCGATTGTTCTCCCGACGTCAACAGCCAGCCGTTCGCTTTACGTCAGTCCGTTTTGCGCAGCAGATTCGCCCATCGTTGCGACAACGATTGAACTGGTTGCCGGCGGCGCTGACGATCGCTGCTATAGTCCTGATCATCATTGGTCTGGCACGGCCACGCGAAGGTCGCGAGCAGACCATTACCGACCGCGAGGGCATCGTCATAGAGATGGTGGTGGACCGCAGCGGCAGTATGCAGGCCATGGACTTTGAGGTCGAAGGTCAACCTGTCGATCGGTTGACGGCGATCAAGAATGTGGCGGGCAAATTCGTTACCGGTGGTGATGAACTGGACGGACGCTTCAGCGATCTCGTTGGCCTGATCACATTTGCTGGCTACGCCGACGGAAAGACTCCACCCACGCTGGACCATGGGTTTCTCGTTTCCCATCTGAACAAGACACAAATCGTACGCCATCGTGAAGAAGACGGTACGGCGATCGGTGATGCGATCTCGCTGGCCGTGGAACAGTTGACGGCGCTCGACGAACGGCAACAGGAAAAGGTCAGAAGCAAGGTCATCATTTTGCTGACCGACGGGGAAAACAACGCGGGGGAGCTGGATCCGGTCCAGGCCGCCGAGTTAGCCAGGACTTTGGGCATCAAGATCTACACGATCGGGGTCGGAACGAAGGGGCAAGCACCGGTACCGGTCACTGACGCGCTGACAGGCCGCCGGACCATTCAGTGGATGCCGGTCAACATCGACGAAGAAACATTGCAGGAGATCGCCGCGACGACGGGTGGCCAGTACTTCCGCGCCACCGACACGGATTCGCTGGAAAAGATCTACGCCGAAATCGACGAGTTGGAAAAAACAAGGGTCGAAGCCCATCACCTGGTGGACTATCGGGAACTGGCGGTTCAGCCGCACACCGCGGGTGTCTTCACATTGCCGCCGCTGCTGCTGATCGCTTTTTGTCTGCTCGTCATTCGTCTGGTGTTGCAACAAACCTGGCTGAGACAGCTGACCTAGGAATCACAAATCAATAAACCCTGAAACGGAAACATGGATATTCAAGTTGGCAACCCGAACAGCCTGTGGCTGCTGGTGATCGTCGGCATCGCATTGCTGCTTGCTGCATTCGCAGCAGTGAGACGGCAACAGGCCGCGTGCAAGTTTGCCTCCGCACGACTGCGTACACAGTTGCTCCCGGCTGGCAGCAAAACACGCCACTGGATCTCGGCACTTTTGGTCGTCGCCAGTCTGGCGTGTTTGGCTGTCGCCGCGATGGATGTGCGGTGGGGTCGCACCTGGCGTGAAGTCCCGCAGAAAGGGATCGAGGTCATGTTTGTGCTGGATGTATCCCGCAGCATGCTGGCCGAAGACGCCACACCCAACCGGCTGGCCCGGGCCAAACAACAAATCATGGACATGGTGGATGAAATGGCAGGTGACCGTGTCGGTCTCGTCGCATTCGCGGGCGATACGCGGCAAATCGTGCCACTGACCAGCCACTATGACGACTTCAAACACCGGCTTCAGACGGCCGGACCACATTCCGTCCGTCGTGGCGGCTCTCGATTGGGCGACGCAATCGATGCTGCGGCGGACGGTTTTCTGAACAAGACCAACGATCACAAGGCGATCGTTGTTTTCACTGATGGTGAAGACCAGGAAAGCAAGCCTCTGGAAGTTGCGCAGCGACTGCACCAGCAGGAAGGCGTCCGAATCTTTACGGTCGGACTTGGTGATATGGACGAGGGAGCACGAATCCCCGAAACCAGTGGCCGCGAACAGTTTGTCAAGTATCAAGGCCAGCAAGTCTGGTCACGAATGAACGGACAAATCCTGGGCGACATCGCAACCACGACCGACGGTGCATGGATCCCGGCCGGAACCAAACAAGTGAACATGGCCGACGTCTATCACGGTTATGTCGCCAGTGTCGAGCAACAGGAGTTCGAGACGGCCCGCATCAACGCCTGGATCCCCCGCTTTCAGTGGTTTGCCCTGCCCGCCCTCGGGTTGTTGTTGCTGGAAGTTTTTCTGTCAACACGCAACTACAGCGAAAAAAAACGGGGTATCGGTATGGCTTTCGGTATTAGGAATTCGGCAAGCCGCGCTAATCAACACAGTCAGCACGCTGCCTGATAGTAACCACAGAAAATCATGAACATTCACAGAACAAATAAGTTGATTGCCGCCCTCGTGGCCGTGGCCGCCCTGTTTCCGACGGCAGTCGCTTGTGCGGAAACACCAACCGACAACACAGGTGATGCAGCTCGACAAATCAACACTGCCAACGAGTTGGTACGTGCTGGACAACTGGACGAGGCGGTCGATAGCTACAGCCGGATAACGGCAACCAGCGAGCAAACCGACCAGCTGGATTACAACATGGCAGTGGCACAGTATCGCAGCGGCGATGTCGAAGCGGCTGGTGAGCTATTTCGGCATGTTGCAAGCTCGGCTAACACAGCCGTTGCCTCACGTGGCCGATACAACCTCGGCAATTGCCTGTACGCGACTGCTTTGCAAGAGGCGGAGCAGGATAAACAGGCGGCCATCGAATCGTTGAAACAAGCCATTGGTCACTATCGCGGATCTCTTCGCGGCGACTCTGCGAACCCGGATGCCCGTGCCAATATTGAGTTAGCCAGCAAGTTGATTCGCCAACTGGAAGAAGAAATCCAGCAGGAACAGCAGCAGCAACAGGAACAACAGCAGCAACAGGATCAGCAACAGCAACAACAAGACGAGTGCTCGGATTGCGACAACCCGCAACAATCGCAGGGCTCGCAGTCCCCTCAGTCGCAGGAATCGAATTCGGAAACGCCGGACTCAGAGTCCGCTGAATCGGATTCGCAATCCCCGGACGAGCAGCAACAGGATGCTGACGAGAAGGAAAGCGAATCGCGGGATCAGCAATCCCAAAACGAAAAACAGCAGGGCTCCGGCGACCAAAATCAGTCTGAGGGGTCGGAACAGAAGCAAGAGTCCAGCGAGGGAGAACAGGATTCCGGGCAACAACATAACGCCATGGACGGACAACAAAACGATGCACAACCCCAACAGCCTGAGTCGCAAGAATCGGCCGGTGAAGATCAGGAAACCCAATCCGCAGCTCAATCAAATGACCGCCAGCAGCAGCAACCAAAGTCCAGCCAGCAAAGTGCCCAACAACCATCCTCAGCCAACGAACCACTCGAAGAGGAAGAGTCCGGCGAACAAGATGGCGAGCCGGTTCCCGCGGGCGAACTGACCGCTGCCGATGCACAAGACGATCAGGAACCACAGGACGCGTTCGGCATGCCAGACGCTAATGCCGGGGAGCAGCCCATGACCCGCGAGGAAGCCATGAAGATGCTGCAATCGGTCAGGGATCGAGACATGTTACGTCGGCTGCAACAACAGCGGCGGGAACGCACTCGTCACCGACCGGTCGAACGAGACTGGTAAATCTCATCACGAGCTCCTTTCAAAACTCTTCTCATCGGAGGCTAATCATGCAACGTCGC
Organism: Pirellulaceae bacterium; assembly: GCA_051010855.1. Taxonomy (GTDB): domain Bacteria; phylum Planctomycetota; class Planctomycetia; order Pirellulales; family Pirellulaceae; genus CAJQPP01. The sequence continues at coordinate 5,127 of JBPCVB010000039.1, forward strand.
CCCGTTAACAAGATGTTTGCAATGCTACCGTTGTTGGTACTAGTGCTGTGCGGAATGGCCGGGCCCGCCGTCGCCAGTGAGGTGCGCGCCGGGTTGTCAGCCCGCGAAACGTGGGTGGGCATGCCTGTCACTTTGCAAATTTCCATCCAAAACGCCGAGGACTGGTCCCAGCCGCAATTGCCCGATGTTGACGGATGCGATGTACGGTCGGCCGGCGCACCTGCCCAAAGCTCGCAAGTCACGATTATCAACGGGCGCCGCAGCGAAAGTCGCAGCATCACGATGAATTATCTAATCACTCCACGGCACGAAGGAGCGTTCGAGATTCCATCGATTGCAGTAGAAATCGATGGGCAGAAGTATTTCAC
>JBPCVB010000040.1:0-13311 GCA_051010855.1 Pirellulaceae bacterium
GGTTCATAATTGCCAACCGACGCGCAGCCGCAGTCACCGTTGACATAACCACGATGCGGACATCGGTGCCGGGCAAATGGGTTTAAGCCACAGCCCAGCTGCGTCATCAGCACTAACGCAGCCGCAGCCAGCGACAACGCTATGCCCAGTTTCCGGGTTCGTTCGGCACCACATCGAGGCTTGTTTGAGTTGCCCATTTGTGCAGTCCCTGCAAGCAAAATACAAAGAATTGACAGGACGTCCTTTTTCGGACTGATCCGTGGTACAGGTATCGGCGACACATGCGGCAAAACCCTGAGGCCATGTCGTGGCTAAACACAACCGGCGGTTTCACTACAACAGCGTCAGGTGGCATAACCGGCATGCGCCTTAGTCCCTGGAGGGAGTCCGCGAGATTCCGGGGCGGATACCCTGCCAAACCGGACCAGCCGCTAAAGTTTGACAGGCTTTCGCATCAGCTTTCACTCGCTGGCGTAGCGGGCCGCAAATCTCCTCGCTGGCAAACGAAGAGGCTGCGATTAGTAGCGGGGGGCTCGCCCACGCTTGCCTGGCCACCCATAATTAGCTGCCACGCTCCCCACCGTACCCCGAATCGCTCATGGCCAAGAAAGCAAAACGCAAGAAACTGACCGTTCCCGGATTTGTGGAGCTGAAGTCAGCCGGCCGCAAAATCTGCGTACTGACCGCTTATGACTACCCGACCGCTCGACTGCTCGACGCTGCCGGAGTCGATGCGATCCTCGTCGGCGACAGCATGGCCATGGTTGTCCAGGGCCACAACACGACACTTCCTGTCACGTTGGACGAGATGATTTACCATGGCGAGATGGTCAGCCGCGGGGCACGGGGTGCGCTGGTGATCGTTGATCTGCCGTTCCCGACCTTTCACATGGGCGTGCATCGGGCAATCGAACTGGCCGGCCGCGTTTTGAAAGAAACCAGTTGCCAGGCGGTCAAGCTCGAAGGCGGCCAGGAACAACAGGATGTGATCGGTGGACTGGTTTCCGCGGGCATTCCCGTGATGGCCCATGTCGGATTGCGGCCGCAAAGCGTACACACGATGGGCGGTTACAAGATTCAGCGAAATCGTGACCAATTGCTGACCGATGCCCGCGCAGCCGAGGACGCGGGCGCATTCGGTATCGTGCTGGAATGCATCCCACGGAACATTGCGGCGGAAATCTCGCAGACGCTAAAGATCCCCACCATCGGTATTGGTGCCGGACCGGACTGTGACGGCCAGGTGCTGGTCGTGCACGACCTTCTGGGTATGACCAGCGGTTATGTGCCGACGTTTGTCCGGCAATATGCCAACTTGGCGGAAACCGTGAACGGGGCGGTTGGGCAATGGTGCGACGATGTGCGCGACGGAAAATATCCGTCGGACGAACATTCGTTCGAGTAACCAGTTGGTACGATGGCATTCCAATGCCGTCGCCTGTGCGGCCAACCATTCGGCTTTTTCAAACTTGGCTCGTCACGCCACATCTTTACCTCCGATTTGCCGCCATGCCTAATCGACTAGCATCTGAATCCAGCCCCTATTTGCTGCAACACGCCGAAAATCCCGTTGATTGGTACCCTTGGTCAGCCGAGGCGCTGAACAAGGCGCGCGAGGAGGAAAAACCAATCTTCTTGTCGGTTGGATATTCCGCCTGTCATTGGTGCCACGTGATGGAACACGAAAGTTTTGAGAACCGGCAGATTGCCGACTATCTCAACGAGCATTTTGTCAGCATCAAGGTCGATCGGGAGGAGCGACCTGACATTGACCAGATTTACATGCAGGCGGTGCTCGCGATGCAGGGTCAGGGAGGCTGGCCGTTGAGTGCGTTTCTGACACCGGACCAGGATTTCTTTTTCGGTGGGACCTATTGGCCGCCCACGACCTCCGCCCAAATGCCTGGCTTTGATCGCGTGCTGGCCAGTGTGCTGGACGCATGGCAAAACCGGCGTGAAGAAGTGGTCCAGCAATCGCGGCAGATCACTCAAATGATCAACCAGCCACTTGGTGAACCGCAGCCGGCGACAACGCTGGACCCGGTTATCCTTGCGGTGGCCGCGCAGTTGCTCCATCAGCGGTGGGACAGCACGTGGGGCGGATTTGGCACGGCGCCCAAATTCCCGCATCCGATGGATCTGTCGCTGTTGCTGAATCTCTATCGTCGGGACTCGCGCGGATACGATGAACCGACGGGTGACCAGTTGCTGCAAATGACCGAGGTCACTCTGCAAAAGATGGCCGCCGGCGGTATCTACGATCACCTCGCAGGCGGCTTTGCCCGTTACAGTGTCGACTCGCGCTGGCTGGTCCCGCATTTTGAGAAAATGCTCTACGACAACGCCCTGTTAGCTCGAGTTTATTTGCTTGCCTGGCAAATCACACAGGATGATTTCTATCGTCGGATTTGCGAGGAGACGCTGGGCTACCTGCAAAACTACCTTACCGATCCTACAGGCGCGATCTACAGTACCGAGGACGCTGACAGCGAAGGTGAAGAAGGCAAGTTCTATGTATGGTCAATCGACCAGGTGCGGGAAGTGCTCGGCGCTGCGGCTGAAGAGTTTTGCAAGGTTTACGATGTGACGCCCAGTGGTAATTTTGAGGGCCACAACATTCTCAATCTGCCACGCACGATTGCCGAATTTGCGCGGGACGAAGGACTGGATTATGAGGAATTGTCGGCCCGGCTTGCCGACGCCCGGGGAAAACTCCTGCACCTTCGCAATCAACGCGTGCGGCCTGGACTCGATGACAAGGTGTTGACCAGCTGGAATGCATTGGCCATCGAAGCCTTTGCCGCGGCAGCGATTGTGCTTGACAACGAACAGTATGCCGTGGCGGCGGAGCGAGCCGCGGCGTTTTTATGGAGCGAGGTGCGAGGTGACGACGGACGGCTGCTGCACACGTGGCGTCACGGGACCGCGAAACTGGCTGCCTATCTGGATGACTACGCCTGTTTTATTTCGGCCCTGGTCACACTCTATCGAGTTCGATTTGACCCCGTCTGGATCGACCGGGCCAATCGACTGGCGGGCGATATGCAAAAGCACTTTCAGCACGTCGACGGTGGTTTCTATTTTACGGCCGACGATCACGAACAACTGATCGCCAGAACGACCGAGTTTCAGGACAGTGCCGTGCCCAGTGGCAATTCCATGGCAGCCACGGGGCTGATGCGGCTGGGCAGAACTACTGGCAACATGGAACTGGTTGAAATGGCGCGTCAAACCATCGACGCTGCGGGGCCGCTGTTGCAACGCGCTCCGCTGGGTGCCAGTCAAACTCTGGTAGCCTATGACGCGTTGCTGCACGCCGACCAGCAGTTGGTGTTGATTCGCGGCGCGAACGAGGAAGAAAACGAGCAAGCCATCCGGGCACTGCAACGCCAAGTCGATCCGGGACAGGTGTTGATTGTCGCTTCCGATGATGCGGTTGCCGACGAGAATCACCCGCTGCACAGGATGCTGGCTGGCAAGCAGGCCGTCGATGGTCGGGCAGCGCTATACGTTTGCCGTGGAATTCAATGCAACGAACCGGTGATCGGAGGCGATGAAATCGAAACTTTCGCCACTACGCCCAGGTAACCGCCTGTAAGTCGCCGGGCTGTTGCCATAAATTGAAGGATTCCGGTGTGGCACCGATCTCCGGGCGGTGAATTCGCCAGTAAGACCGCCGGAGACCGCCGGAGATAGGCGCCATAGGGACTCGCCTGACAATTTTTGGCAACCGCTTCACTTATGGATCAAGAATGAGCCACGACGACCGAATTGAGGAATTGGGACTGATCTTGCCGCCCGCGGCGAAACCAGTCGGGCTGTACAAGCCCGCAATTGTGATGGGCAATCTATGCATGACTTCGGGGCATGGACCGCTGCATCTGGACGAGTCCTTAACGACCGGATGCGTGGGGCGTGAGCTGGATCAGCAAGCAGGTTATGACGCCGCACGACAAACCGGTTTGGCATTACTGGCTACGTTGAAAGATCATCTGGGCAGCCTGAACCGCGTGCGACGCGTCGTCAAGTTGTTTGGCATGGTGTGGTGCACTGCCGATTTTGACCAGCATCCGGCGGTAATTAATGGTTGCAGTGAATTGTTCAAACAGGTGTTCGGCGACGATTGCGGAGTCGGAGCTCGCAGTGCGGTCGGCATGAATTCCCTGCCCCTGCAAATGACGGTGGAGATCGAAGGCATCTTTGAAATTAATGACTGAATCAACCACTCATCCCGAGCCAACCGGGCTGGCGTCCAGTCGGCTGGACGTCGCGCGTCGGCATATTGAATCGGCTCGCCGTTACACGCAGACGCTGCTGGAAGACTTGACTGAGGACGAATGGTTCTGGTCGCCGGAGCCTCCTGTGACACATATCGCATGGCAGGTCGGACACCTGGCCTTTGCACAGTACGGTCTGGTTTTGTTCCGCCAGCGCGGACGACTGGCAGACGATGCACAATTGATGTCTGGCAAGTTTCGCAAAACGTTTGGCAAGGGCACGACACCGTCGGCTGATCGCAGTCTCTATCCTTCCAGGCAGGAAATACGCGAGACGTTTGACCGGATTTACAGTCAATCACTGGCCGAAATGGTCACCTACGACGATGCCGCACTGGATGACCCGGTCGATGAGCCTTACGCGGCCTTTGCCACAAGGTACGGCGCTCTGTTATTTGCCGGCGATCACGAAATGTTACATGCCGGTCAAATTGGTTTATTACGGCGACTGATGGGCAAACCGCCCGTGCGGTAATGACCGTCGTTGAGTTTTTTATTTTTGAATTCAGGTTGGGCAAGTGGCGCTGGTTGAAACCAATTCGCTATCGAAGCGTTATACAGAAGTAACCGCGCTGGACGACTGCACCTTGTCGATCGACAAGGGGGAAGTGTTCGGGTTGCTGGGGCCCAATGGCGCCGGCAAGACTACGCTGTTGCGGCTGATGATGGGATTCCTCAGGCCAACGTCAGGCTCGGCCACGATTGACGGCCTGAATTGTTACACGCAACGTGTCCAGGCTCATCGACGGGTTGCCTACCTTCCCGGAGATGCCCGCTTGTTTCGCACCATGCGTGGCAAGGATGTGCTGCAATTCTTTTCACAAATCCGCGTCGACACCAATCTGGAGCGGGCGCGAAAGGTGGCCGAACGGCTGGATCTGGATCTGTCGCGGTGGGTGGCGTTTATGTCGACGGGCATGCGTCAAAAGCTGGCCCTGTCCGTGGTCCTGGCAGTGGATGCTCCGCTGTTGATTCTCGACGAACCGACCGCCAATCTCGATCCCAACGTGCGTGGCGAGATAATGAACATGGTGCTCGAAGCCCGCGATGACGGGCGTACCGTAATCTTCTCATCGCACGTGCTGCCGGAAGTGGAGGATACGTGCGACCGGGTTGGCATTTTGCGTGACGGAAAACTGGTACATACCCAGTTGATGAATCAGCTCAAACGCCAGCACCGCATCACTGCGTTTCTCAAACACAATCAACTGCTGCCGCCTGTACCTCCGGAACTGCAGGATCACATGTCGATCGTCACGCTGGAAGAAGATCGCGTGCAGATCGAAACACCCGGCGAGCTTTCTGCCATTTTGCAATGGATGGCCAACGCCCCGCTGGAAGATGTCAATATCCAGCCGGTTGGCTTGCGTAGCGTTTACGACCAGTACCATAGTGAAAACAATCGCTCACCCCGAAAGCAGCTGGCCTCCGCATGAACAAGGCTTTGTGGAAAAAGTGCCTGTCAGAGAGCGCGATACTGTTTGTCGCCATCGCACTGGGCACCGCTGCGTTCGCGTGGTTTCGTGTGCATGTTGTGGGTGAAGTCGACACGACCTCGTTCCAGAAGATCCTGGATCTGCTGCCGCAGGAATGGCTGAACTTCACTAGCGTGGACGTGGAGTGGTTGATTTCCTATGTCGGCCGCACCGCCATGACACTCGACGAACCGTTTCTGGTAATGATGATTGCGATGTGGGCAATTGTGCGCGGATCGGACGTTGTCAGTGGCGAGATTTCGCGAGGTACGATGGAAATGTTGCTGGCCCAGCCGGTCAGCCGCGGCAAGGTGTTTGTTACCCATTCAGTGGTGACGCTGCTGGGCGTGATCGCTCTGGTCGGCGTTACCTGGCTGGGCATGTGGGTGGCCGTTCACACGACCAACGTCAAGGTTGCCGCCGAGACCCAGCCATCGGCCTTTGAACAGTTGATGGTGCCTTTCACAATGATGCAGGGCGGAAACAAGGAAATCGAGACGGTCGAAAAACCGATGTCCGAGTTCGTCGACGCAAGGCTCTTCTGGCCAGGACTGTTTAACCTGGTGCTGTTGGGTTTCTTTGTTGCCGGCGTGGCGACCCTGATGTCATCGATGGACCGGTACCGCTGGCGTACGCTGGGAATTGTCGTCGCCATCTATATGGGGGCGGCGATGATCAAGATTCTTGCCATGTCGGCCGAGTCATTTGGGTGGGTCGGCTGGTTGACCTTTTTTTCACTCTACGAGCCTGAACTATCGATCAAGCTCTATCAGGCAGACTCGTCGGCCTTTTGGCAGTTCAACCTGACCGATGAGGAAGACAATTGGAAAGGCTTTGGCCAGGCTGCCCACAACCTGATTCTGGTGATCAGCACGAGCGTCCTGTTTGCCGTTGCCTATCGCATTTTCAAACGCCGCGATATTCCGGCACCCCTGTAATGCCGGAACCAAAGAGCGGGCTCGGCCCCGCGAACCTGTCTGCGTTGTCGCCGGTGAGCCAGGCTACGGTGAAAAGACTGGCAGGAAATTCAGCGGCATTTGCAAAATGATGCAGGCCATGGCCGCGCCGAACTCGGGTCCTGCCATCGAACTTGGCCACGATCCGTCGGCCGATTGACGCGAAACCAGTTCGTCGCGAATTGCCGGATACCAGCGGTTCCAGTAATCGCCGCCGGCGTGCCACATGGCTTGTACGGCATAATAGTGGGCGTAGAAGTAGTGACCGCCCGAGCCGGCTCCGCCGGGCAGGTGTTGCATCAGATGATCCAGGCCCTTCTTGACCTGATCGCTGTCGTAGATACCGGCGCTGTACAGCGACGTGACACCAGCGGCAGTCATGGCGAAGGTCGAATGGCCGCCACGTAGCTGATAACGAAAGCTGCCGTTGTCGTTTTGGCTTTTCTTCACATAGTCGATGCACAGTTCTCGTACTTCGTCAGGCACGTGGATCCCGGCATCGCGTGCGGCGCGCAGTCCCATGATCTGGCACACCGTGATCGACAGGTCAGCGGTCTGTTCGGGTGTAGGTTGATAACGCCAGCCGCCGCGAGTGTTTTGCGAGTTGATTGTTAACGTCACAGCGCGTCGCAGCTTTTCACCAATCTCGGCCTTGCGGGTCATGCCGTAGGCTTCGGCCAGGAACAGCATGGCAAATCCGTGACCATACATGTTCTCGTTGGCCGCGTTGTCACGGCGGGCGATATAGCCACTTTCCCTCACTTGCGACAAAACGAATTCCACGCAGCGTTCGACCTCTCCGCCATATTTACCTTCGGCCGGGGCGCTGCCGCCGCACATCATGGCCAGGCCACCCAGTGCACCGACGGCGACACCACAGGGATAGCCGCTGGTTCCAAACGCTCCGCGATTAATCCCGGTCTTGATTTGCCGTCGGGCCAAAAAGGTCAATCCGCGATCGATCGCGCGCTGAGTGCGGTCATCGACCAGCTCGGCCGGGGACTTTTCGCCGCCGCTCTCCTCCGTCGCTTCGACTTCCTGCCCGTTCAATCGCGAGCCCAGCATTCCGCCGGCCAGCAAGGCGGAGCTACCGCCTATGAATAATCGGCGATTAAGCGTGGATGGAGGCTGCTGGTGTTCGTTATCCGGCATGGGTCATTTGCCCGGAAGGAGGTAAGTAGCAATACGACTCGCAGTCATAGGACGCTTCTAAAATAATCGACGTTCCGCAGGGCCGTCAAAATCAGTTCGCGGGAAATTACGATTTTTCGTTGTAAGTCCAACACTTTATGGACGATTGATGCCTGGCAGGCAGCCCGATAAACTTGGCTCGAGTCACTTCGGAAGCCACAAATGTCACAGGATGATCCCATGCCCGTCTCTTCTACCAGCATCGAGCAACTCTCGATTAATACGATTCGCACGCTTGCCATGGATGCCGTGCAGGCAGCCAACAGCGGGCACCCGGGAACGCCCATGGCATTGGCTCCGGCCGCCTACAGTCTGTGGCAAAACGCCTTGCGATATGATCCAGCCCACCCGAACTGGGCAGCCCGCGATCGATTTGTGCTGAGCTGCGGTCACGCATCGATGTTGTTGTATTCCGTGTTACATCTCAGCGGCGTACGAGCCGTTGACGAACAGGGTCAGTCGCTGGATCGCCCGTCTATTTCGCTGGATGACATCCGCAATTTTCGGCAATTGCACAGTCCCTGTGCCGGTCACCCGGAATTTGGCGAAGCGGCCGGGATCGAAACCACGACCGGCCCCCTGGGTCAGGGTGTAGGCAATTCTGTGGGGATGGCGATTGCCGGCAAGTGGTTTGCGGAGCGTTACAACCGGCCGGGCCTCGACCTGTTCGGATTTGATGTGTACGCCATGTGCAGCGACGGCGACATGATGGAAGGCATCGGTCGCGAAGCCGCCTCACTGGCCGGACACCTGGGTCTGTCCAATCTCTGCTGGATCTACGACGACAACAAAATCACGATCGACGGTTCCACGGACTTGTCTTTTACCGAGGACGTCGACGGTCACTTTGAGGCGCTGGGATGGAACGTTGCCCGTGTCGACGACGCCAATGATCTGGAAGCTATCGACGCGGCTCTCGAATTATTTCGGCAGTGTGAGGATCGGCCGACCCTGATCATCCTGCAATCAATCATCGGGTACGGTGCGCCGAACAAACAGAACACGTCCTCAGCTCACGGCGCTCCGCTGGGCGACGATGAAATTCGACTGGCCAAGCAGTTTTACGGCTGGCCCGAGGATCAAAACTTCCTGGTGCCCGACGATGTTCGGCAACACTTTGCCGAGGGCGTCGGCAAACGGGGCCACGAGTTGTACTCCGACTGGGATGAAAAATGGCAGCAGTACCAGTCGCAGTATTCCGACCAGGCGAGGGAACTACAGACCATATGGAGCGGCGGATTGCCGAACGGATGGGATCGCGATATCCCCGAGTTTTCGTCGGACGACAAACCACTGGCCACTCGCTCGTCATCCGGCAAGGTACTCAATGCAATTGCCGAAAACCTGACGTGGCTGATGGGCGGTTCAGCGGACCTGGCGGGATCCAACAAGTCGCTAATCGCCGGTGAAGCTGAGATTGAGTTTGGCAACTTCAGCGGTCGTAACCTTCACTTCGGAGTTCGCGAACATGTGATGGCGGCGGTTTGCAACGGCCTGGCACTTTCCGGGATTCGCAGCTATGCGGCCACCTTTTTCGTTTTCACCGACTACATGCGTCCCTCAATGCGGCTGAGCAGTCTGATGCGGCAAAACGTGCTGTACATTCTGACGCACGATTCCATCGGCCTGGGCGAAGATGGACCTACTCACCAGCCGGTCGAGCACCTGGCGGCGTGTCGTGCCATTCCGGGTTTGTATGTCATCCGGCCGGCTGACGCGAATGAAGTCGCGTATGCCTACCGTTTGGCACTCCGATTGGACCGGCATCCGGCAGCATTGGTACTCTCGCGACAGAACCTGCCCACGCTCGACCGGAATGTTTGTGGTCCCGCTGAGGGTGTGTTGCGAGGTGGTTACACATTGCTGGATTGTGATGGCACGCCGCAAGTCATCCTGATCGGCACAGGTAGCGAGCTAATGCTGTGTCTGGATGCTGCGAAACAACTGGCCAGTGAAGGCATCGCAACTCGAGTGGTCAGCTTGCCGTGTTTTGAAACCTTTGACGAACAACATGCCTTATATCGCGACGATGTGCTGCCCGCAGCCGTCACAGCACGTGTCGGTGTGGAAGCCGGCATCCGACAAGGCTGGGACAAATACCTGGGCATCGACGGCGCTTTCGTCGGCATGGATTCCTTTGGGGCCTCCGCACCCTCGGAAGACCTGTACGAGCATTTTGGCATCACGGTCGAAGGCATCGTGCGTGCAGCCAAAACACAAATTGGCTAGCCCGCCAGGATATTATTGTTGCTCTTTCAAGGCTGCGATCTCCTGTTGCAGTGTCTCAATCTGCTGTTGTTGCTGTTTAATGGCTTCGGTCAGTACGGCTACGATCGGGGCGTATTCGACACCCTTGATGGGGCCGGTATCGGACGTCATTTCGTGTACCAGTTCCGGCAGGACTTGCTCGACCTCCTGGGCAATGAATCCCACGGACTTGCTGCCATCGCGTTTCCAGTGGAAGTGCACGCCATGCAGTTGTTTCACCAGTTCGAGTGAATTGTCGATGGTGGTGATCTGTTCCTTCAATTTGGCATCGGAAGGACCGGGGTCATGAGGGGGATGCCCGGGATCCACTGGCATGGGCATGGGCTGTACTTGCCAATCAGGTTGCCAGCCTTGTTGCCATCCGGGTTGCCAGCCAGGTTGCCAGCCAGGTTGCCATCCAGGTTGCCAGTTGGGTTGCCAGCCAGGTTGAGTCTGCCATCCAGGTTGCGAATTCCAGCCAGGCTGAGTCCAGGTGTTACCAGGCTGTGTCCATGTGCCACCCGGTTGAGTCCATGTGCCACCGGGTTGAATCGATGCTTTTCGCAAGGCAATGATCGTGCCTTGCTGGGTCTGCATATGGACTTGTTGAATCGAGTGCCCATATCCAGACGAAAGGCGAAAGGACACGGGCGAAACCTGTGGTCCTGATGCACGATATTCCTGTCCCGGCTGCAGCGACTGAACCCAGGTCGGTCCCGTCGGTGGATACGTTGCGCCTTGCTGCTGATACACATGAACGACTTCCCCGGTTTCGTTGATGTAAACCGTTCCCATGACACCCGGCACGCCGCCGCCCCCGGGGTCCGTTTTCCTTAATGCGGTTACTGGACCGGCGGCCGTCTGAACCTGTACTTGCTGGATTTGTCCGAAGCCCGAGGATAACCGGAAAGAAATCGGTGAGACCTGCGGCCCGTGAAGTCGATATTCCTGGCCCGGCTGCAACGACTGAACAAAAGTTGGTGGCGTCGGTGGATTGGTCACGCCATGTTGTTGATAGACGTGGACCAGCTCACCCGTCTCGTTAACGTATACTTTCTCCAGACCACCCGGGTGCGGATCGGCCGGACTGACCGAGGGAACGGTCAACGCCACGCGGCCCTGGCCCAATTGCATTTGATTGACCTGCACTCCCGATGCAAGCCGGAATGACAGGGGTGAAACGCGAGGACCGGAATCCACAAAAGTAGAGTTCGCCTGCAGTGTGAACAAAAACCTTGCCGGCGTGGGCGGATTGGTGACGCCTTCCTGCTGGTAGACACTCACCGCCTGGTTGGTCTGATTGATGTACGACGTTTGCTGAGCCTGCAGTAGTCCAGGCAACAAACAGAGAGCTAACAATGGAATGGTGAGTCGACAAATATTCCTCGTGGCCATGATCCAGTTCCTTTGCGGAGAAGGGGTTTGAGAACTGGCAGCGCTCGAACACGCAGACCCTTGCAAAAGATGTTCCGTTTCGCAAAAACGGCCCCAGCAACCTGAAGTCAAACTGTTTCAGGAGTCCGGTGGGCGGTTTTGGCACATTCACCGTGGCAATGGAATCACGTGGCATAGCATCGGAAGCCAGGGCGATTGACGCAGCGGCGGCCATTGTCACCGCGTTCAGCCTCGTCCCGCCGCCAGGTACTTCTTGCGTTTTGACTCGGGCATTTTCTCAATCGAATAACGCAACATGGTGCGTGGCATCTCGGCGGCATACTGATCAAGAAAGGCGTCGAGTACCTTGTTGTTTTCCTTGCCGACTTCACGCAACATCCAACCGGTCGCCTTGTGGATCAGGTCGTGTGGGTGATCAATGAGCCGTTCACACAATCGTAATGTGTCATCGAATTCGCCCTGCTTGATCAGCGGCAGCGTCGCAATAACGGCAATCCGTTGTTCCCACAGGTCGCGCGAGCGCGACAGACGGTCTAGAATTTTGCGATTCGCTTTGTCGGAAAGATAAACGCCAAGAATTTTGTGCGCCGACGCATCCACGAGATCCCAGTTGTTGATCGCATCAGTTCGGCTGAGGTAGTAGTCGACGATTTCCTTGCGAGCGGCCTCGCTTTCAGTCCGTTCAAACTGGTGCACGAGAATCAGCAGGCCGGTCAGACGGCATTCGTGGTAAGGATCGTCCAGCAGCTTGTCGACTTGATTACGCGGCAAGTCAGGAAACTGCCTCGCAACCTTGCGTTGGTCCGGCACCACGACTCCGAGAAACTTGTCGCCCTCCGCATACTCGCCGGGTCCGGCCTTGAAGAAGCGGGGGTAGAAAGCCGCCTTTTCGGGATTGATACGAGTCTTCAACTCGCGCCGCACTGCCGCGGCAGTTTCAGCCATGATTGCCTGCTGCCCGATTACCGGTCTTTGAGCTGTTCGATCGCTTCGAGCAATTCCAGGTCCACATATCCCCTCGCACCCTTGCCTTCGGATTCAACGCGAAACTTGATGGCTCGCAAATCGCGTTCGGCGAATGCATTCCAGAATCGCTCCTGTTCGGCCCGAGATGCTGGTGGATCGAGCGGTCGAATGATACGGAATCCAACCCCGGTTGAAGGTTCTGTCGTGAACCACCAGGGACTTTTGGGGACATTGGGATCTTCCGCTTTCCAATCAGCGTTGTTGGTGGCCAGTCGAGCGGCACTACGCAAATCCTCTTCGTACAACTCCCATGAGCCACCCCGTACAACATAGGGATCGGGGTCGGTTGGCCAGCGAATCGATTCCATGGCCGCGTAATCCTTTTCCGGATCCAGATGTGAGTAACCTTCCTCGTCATACTGGTCGAGCACCCATTCGGATACGTTGCCATGCATGTCGTACAGGCCCCATGGATTAGGCTTTTTCAGCCCCACATCGTGGCGTTCGTAATCCGAGTTTTCGTCGTACCAGGCGTAGTCGCCGAGTAACGAGGGATCGTCACCGAACGAATAGGCAGTTGTGGTCCCTGCGCGACAGGCGTACTCCCACTCGGCTTCGCCCGGCAGCCGATAAAAGTCGCCCGTCAGAATGCTTAACCATTTGGTGTATTGCATCGCCGAGTACTGAGTCATGGTTGCGGCAGGCTGTCGCAAACCGTCGCCAGCGTCATAGGTAAAACTGGGATCGTACAGCGAGGAAGGGGCGGTGATGGCATCGATCTCACGCTCTTCCGTGATTTCCCGG
>JBPCVB010000041.1:0-6978 GCA_051010855.1 Pirellulaceae bacterium
CGTAAAACGTAAACGGTTGACCAGCCGGCACGGCAATGTCGGTCACGCGACCGCTCATAAGCTCCGGCCCGATGAACCGCCATTTCATTTTTTTGAATTCCGATTCCTCGCTCATCAACAGGTGTTGCGCGTGAAAAGCAAGTCGCATTTCCGCATCGAGGACAGGTGGTTTTACGTCTTGAGCGGAGACCCAGTTCGGACCGGCAAACAAGGCGGCGATCAGGCAAGGAAGAATTTTGTGCATGGCCAGGTATCAGAAAGTGAAAGCATCGTGATGGTATCAGGAACTTTGGCGACGGCAGTCTCCCATTCTAAACGGGAAGCACTGGATTTGACCCCCTGCACCCGGCGGATTCAACGACCTTTGTTGCGACCTGATCGACCTCCGCAACGAAACCGATCGTCGTGATATCTGGCACCCTGACCTGGATCACAACCCCGATTGTGTGAACTAATCCGCCCAGCCAGATTTCTCGCACCACGACCAAAACGCCAAAAAAAGCGAGGTAAACGCTGGTCAGGTTGAAGATTACACAACTTTTACACGCCCCAGACACAGTGATGGAGGTGCCGGGGACGATGTTGCCTACAATTTGCGACTTGTTATTCGCGCCAATTAATGGCCGCATTATTCGTAACCCATGGAAGTAGACCGCACGAGAGAGTTATGTCCACCGTTGTTAAGCCTCCGCGTCGCAAGACGACCCCGCATCGCGAACTGAATATTTCCCGCCCACCTGAAGTTGTTGGCGAATCGACCGCACCGGTCGACGTTCACCATCATCATCACGAATTCGAGTCCGCATCGCTCCAGCAAAAGATCGTTGTCGCGTTAGCCGTAATCGGGCCATTTCTGGGACTCGTCCTCGCCATTGTGTTGGCCTGGCAGTTCGGCTGGATTAGCCCATTGTTCCTGGGCATGTTGATCGGCGGTTGGCTCCTCACAGGGCTGGGGATCACGGTCGGTTTTCATCGCATGCTGACGCATCGTTCCTTTGACACGTATGACTGGGTGCGATTGGCCTGGGCCGGAGTCGGCTCGTTGGCTATCGAAGGTCCGCCGCTGGCGTGGTGTGCCGTACATCGCAAGCACCACCAGCACAGTGACCAGGAAGGCGACCCGCACTCGCCGCATCTTCACGATGGCGGTTTGCTAAATACGCTTAAGGGATTTTGGCACGCGCACACTGGATGGCTGTTCAACAGCAACTGGGACGACGCGACTGTTAACAAATACGTTCCGGACCTGATTAACATTCGTGGCATGAAAAGCATCAGCCGCAACTATTTGTGGTGGATATTGGCCAGCTTGCTGATTCCGGCCGTCCTTGGCGGGCTGCTTACGCTGAGTTGGAATGGAGTCCTGCTGGGGTTCCTGTGGGGCGGTCTGGCTCGTATTTTCGTGACCCATCACGTTACGTGGTCCGTCAATTCGATTTGCCACATTTTTGGAAGTCGCGACTATCATTCGGGTGATGATTCACGCAACAACGTGATCTTCGGCATCCTCAGTCACGGCGAAGGCTGGCACAACAACCACCACGCGTTCCCCACTTCGGCCCGTCACGGACTGAAGTGGTGGCAATTCGACACGAGTTATCTCGTGATCAAGGTCATGGGCTGGCTCGGTCTGGTCTGGAACATCCGCACGCCAAGCGAAAAGGCCCTGGAAGCCAAAAAGGTTGCTTGACCCGGCAAGACAATTCTCAACTTGAACAGGCCATGTGCAAAGCGCATATGGCCTTTCTGTTGCGCGGAACGTCGCAAACCGGGCGGCTATTAGCCGAACAAAATGACACACCAGTTAATCATCTTGCGGCATTGCAACAAAACGATAGCCGGCATCGCGGATCGTAAGAAAGTGTCTGGGTGAGGCCGGATCTTTCTCAAAAGTCTTGCGGAGCAGACTGATGAACTGGTCCGGTGCACGTGTTTGCATGTTACCCGGCATCTCCCACACGTTTTCCAGCAACTCCTGACGCGGAATCACACGCCCCTCATTGGCAATAAAATACTTCAGCAATTTCATTTGCAACGCGGTCAGGCGGGCCGCCTCACCGCGCACTTCGACTTCGTAAGTCTGAAAGTCGATGCGGCATTCGCCAAATTCGTACTTATCGGCTTTGGGCGTTTCCTCGGGTGAAGTCTCGGCACGGACAAATTGGCTGTTCCCAATTGTCAGCAGGTTTTTGACACGGCTCAACAACTCATCCAGTTCAAAAGGCTTGACCAGATACTGATTGGCGCCCACGTCAAATCCACGCGCCTTGTCTTCGGCCAGTGTCCGGGCGCTGAGGATCAAAATGGGAATCGTCACACCATCCTGCCGCAATTGTTCGCACAACGCATAGCCGCTCATGCCGGGCAGCATCAAATCGAGAATGATCAGGTCGAAATCCGCCTCGCCATTGCCGAACAACTGCAATGCCTTGCGACCGTCATCGACGACGGTCACCCGATAATATTCGGCCTCCAGATTGAATTGGATGCCGACCGACAGGTGGTGCTCGTCCTCGACGATCAGAATATGTCGCGGCTGACTCATGAAATGGCGGTTTTCAGTTTCGGCGAAGTTTGCGGCAAGGCCTCACGATCCTCGGGCCCGTGGGGAATCAACGGCAATTTCACAGTAAATTCGGCGCCTCCCTGGCGGGAATCCGACACATCGATCTCGCCTCCCATACTCCGAACCAGGGTACTGACAATATACAGACCCAGACCGGTACCGGGCTGTTCGCGTTCCAGTTCCGAACCCAACCGGATGAATCGGCCGAAGATCTTGCGTCGCATATTGCGGGGGATACCCTGGCCATTGTCTGAAACTTGCAGTACGGCCTGCTGCGGTGTCGAAGTTAGTCGCACGTGAACCTGCGGCGAACTGTCAGCGTATTTCACCGCATTGTCGATCAGGTTGCGAATGATCATGTCGAGGTCAACCCGATTGGATTGCATGATACACGGAGACAATTCGAGATCCAGGATCCCGGTGTCCTGCTGATGACGCAGGCAAACCGATTCAGCGATTTCACGGACCAGTTCGTCCAGCTGCACTGCCTCACGTTCCTTGCTGGCGGCGTCCTGAGCAATCGTGCCAACGGCCAGCAAGTGAGTGATCAACGTGTCGAGACGTTCAACATCCTCCAACATGAACTTCACGAAGCCTTCGCGTTCCTCTTCATTGACGTGACGCATTCCCAGCGTTTGCAAATACAGCTTCAGTGACGCAATGGGACTTTTCAGCTCATGGGTCACACTGTCCACAAAATTTGACTGGTGCCTGTTGAGATTAACGGCCTTGATCGAAAGCACCAGATAGATCACGACACCGGCCAACAGCAACACAAACAGGGCTGTACCCACCGTCAGCACGGTCCAGTAAACCGGGGCATTCTGGCTTTCCCGTGTCGCGCCAAATACGGCCAGCAAGATCCAGCCCACGATCAAAACGACCAGCGTGACGATCATCGTCACACCAACCGTAATGGGAATCTTCAGGGATCTGCGTTCGAACATGCTTGTGCAATGAGTTGCGGTAATCGGGTGATTCAGGGTTCAGAGCAGACGGGCCGGGCACGGATTTTCCGAATACAGCGGATACCGGGCCCAATACGGGAATCGCAGGGACTCGAGGGTGAACCGAATCGCCGCTGCCCTGTCGTTCTGATTATGGTCCAGAAAACTGTCAACACGCAAATCGCCGACTCGGCATGCCCAGTCGCCAGCCTCGTGGCCGGAGAAGACATCCGAGTAGGGGAATACTACGCCCAAATGAGCCTGACCTGCGAATACCCAAGCTACTGCTGGCCTTTCACCGATCCTTCCACGACACGTGTCGACGAACCAGTTCGCATCACCTACCGCAGCGGTGTTGCCAATGGTCCGTACCGCGTCAAAGCCATTTGCCTGCCATTTGTTCTGGTCAAATGCCCCTCAGGCTCCCGCTTGTTGCTGGACCTCCGCCACAGCCAGTTGGCGCGAGTTGACATCAAGTTCGCGCGTCAGGTCTGGAAGGCCCAAAAGAAGGATGACCGGGCAGCCAATGACAAGAACAAAAAAAGCAAAAAGAAAAACAAAACAAAATAGTCGGTGGCCGCGTCACGCCAGCCTCCTTGAATGCTGGCTGCGCACGCGATTTTGCCTGCCAATATCAGGGTCCAGGGCTGCTTCCCCGTGACGACTATTCCCATTGGCGACGAAGCGTGGCATATTGGTTGACACGTTATTCACGGACTTTCGCAAAACGGACACGTTATGACCGCTGTCATCATTTCCATAATCTTTACTACCGGCGTTTGCGCTTTTCTGTTCTTCGTTTTGCCTTATATCGATTCCCGCAAAAGCGAGTAGCCGATCAACGTACAGATCGCAAATGCGGTGACCATGGCACACTGCCCCGTGTCCAGGTGTTTGGCAGTCGCTATTCAACCAGCTTGAAGATCGCTTCGACTTCCACGATCGCACCGCGTGGCAAGGAACTCATGCCTACCGCCGCCCTGGCTCCGACACCTGCATCGTCGCCCATTAAGTCGCGAAGCAAATTGCTAAAGCCGTTCACTACCAGCGATTGATCGGTGAAGTCAGGTGTGCAATTCACCATGCCAGTTGTCTTGACCAGACGTTCAATTCGGTTCAGCGACCCCAGTTCATCCTTGAGCGAAGCCAGCATGCCGATTGCACAACGTCGGGCAGCCGCCTGCGCCTGCTCGGTCGTTATGTCGGCCCCGACCTTTCCCGTCATGATTTCACCGGCATCGGAAATGCAGATATGTCCGGAAGCGTACGCCATATCACCCACTACCACGACGCGCTTATAAACGGCCAGCGGTCTGCTAACTTCCGGTAACGTAATCCCCAGCTCGTTGAGTCGAGCATCGAAATCCTGACCGGCGGAAGCGGTCGTCGAAACGGGTGCGGACACGGACTGCCCCTGCTCGACCAGGAGCCCCGCGATTAACAGCCCCATGACACCTGCCAGCGGCAACCACAAACGGTTCACTGAGTTCATATTGATAGTCCTTGTTTTACTTGCCTGGCATCCACGACAGCGACGCCCGGGTTTGATTGAACTGCATAAAAAACGCCCGAGACGTAGCCCCGGGCATGATTGATTTGACCAGATGCTGACCGTTTAGTCTTCCTCAACCCGTTCCAGCTCGAACAGGAAGAACCCGTTTCCTTCGTCCGATTCAAAGGACACTGGTCGATTTTGGCCAAGTGAATCGTAGCAAAACACCAGCTTGCCATCTTCCATCTTGATAATGCCCAAAGCCGTACCCTCGGGTGCCGGTCCTTCGTCGATGGACAAGTCAATGGAAACCGGAGTTGTGGATGAATCCAGTTCATAGGACATGATAAACGCCTCTTCTCCTGCCGGAACATGGAATTTGTCGGTAGTGATTTCCACGTTGCCTCCGGCGTTCAAACGTTCGGCGTCGACCTCTTCCCCAGCACGCGTGCCCGACGTGTATCGCCAGGTCCCAACCAGATCGTCTGCCGACATCCCGCCGCGTTCCATGGCAAACATGAAATTGCTGTTGGCTTCCGTTGACTCGAATGCCGTGGGCCGGTCGCCTCCAAACGGGTTGTAGCACACCATCAACCGATCGCCTTCAAATGCAATGATCCCTTTGGCTTCGCCTTCAGGGGCGGGGCCAGCGGTAATCGTAAAATCAATGTGCGCCGGCGACTGCGATGTATCAATTTCATAGGCCATCACGAATGGGTCAGATCCCTCGCCCGTCGGCATGGTAAACGCTTCCTCATCAATGGTGACGAAGCCGGACAGTCGCTCTTCGGTAGAATCTACGCCAGCTTTCTTTCCAGAGACGAAGTCCCAGGTTCCCATAATCTCCTTGACGTCGAGTGACGCACTGGCATCCGTCTTTTCCTGCGCCGAAACGTTGGTCACCATCAACAATATTGCCGCGACGGTTACGAATACATGGTAAAACTTCATTTGTAATCTCCCGATTTTGTTAGCTGGTCGCCCGTCCTCCACTCATTGTCCGGACCGGACGCGATTGTAAGTCAGCTTCGCGGCCCGGGCAAATATTCACGTGGAATGCCAACGGACAATTGTTGCCATGCACACTCAACAGATTCAAAAGCCGATCCGGATCAAGCTCGCTGACGTCGAATACCGGCAGAATCCACGTGAGGCATTTGGCCGGCTGCGGGAACAAGGGCCGGTGTTTCGGGGCCGAATGCCCGTGATGGGCAAGGTCTGGTTTGCTGTCAGTTGGCAGGCTGCCAGCGACGTACTGCGCAAAACCGACGATTTCGTACGCGACCCGAAAAACGCCGGCAAGAAAAAGTACGCGATGATCCAGTCGCTCTTGCCACGCACGTTCAGCAAGCTGGCCAATAACCTGCTTGGCCAGGACGGTGCCGATCATCGTCGACTGCGTTCCCTTGTCGACCAGGCGTTTCAGCGACAAAACATCCGCCAGCTGGAATCCAGAATCGAGACGATTTGCCAACAGCAACTTGACCTCGTAGCCAACATCTCCAGTGACGGCACGCTACCCGTCGACATCATCGAACATTACGCCCGACCGGTGCCCCTGATCGTCATCTGCGAATTGCTGGGACTGCCCGACGAAGACCGGCCAAAATTCATGAAATGGTTCGAAGGCTTTGCCAATGTTGGTTCACTGACTGACATCTTCAAGATGCTGCCCAGCATCCGCCGCACGCTGAAATACCTGGAAAAACAGTTTGATGAGGTGCGCAGGCAACCACGTGATGGACTGATATCCGCACTTGTCCAGGCAGAACTGGACGGTGAAAAACTGTCCCGCGACGAATTGCTGTCCATGGCGACGCTGCTGTTACTGGCCGGACATGAAACAACGGTCCATTTGATCAGCAATTCGATCCTGACCTTGCTGGAATTGCCCGAAGCGCTCCAGCAACTAACCAGTGACTGGTCGCTGGCCGATTCGTTCATCGAAGAGGTGTTGCGATACTGCTCACCGA
>JBPCVB010000042.1:0-5195 GCA_051010855.1 Pirellulaceae bacterium
TCGGCGGGAGCAAAAGCCTCACGCAATGCCGGACCAGGAATGATCTTCCAGGTCGACATCAGTTTGACGTTCCGCATCACGTTGTGATCGATCAGCACGCGGCCCAGCGGGATCGATTCGCCTTCGATTTCCTCGCGTACATCGTCGGCCAGCAGCGGCCTGGCCAGACGCACGACACCAAACTGAACGATCGTTCCGTCCGATCGACGTCGCAGTAGACTTTTCCTCGCGTAGTGCGAATCGGTGATATGCTTGTCGACCACGACGACATCCACCGGTGATACGTGGTGTCGTTCCAGGGTGACGGTCATATGTAGAGTGTGCCCCAGCAATTCACGGTAAGGCGTGGGAAGCGTTTCCGGGGGAACTTCCGTGAACTGACCCAACTCGCCGCATTCCTCAAAAAACAACCCCGCCAGGGCTTGCAGGTCGGGGTGCGTCCAGTTGGCTCGATTGGTGGGCATGGCGTCAGTTGGTGGGTGGCGTCTAGCCGGCCACGATGGGCAAAGCGTCCGTCATCGTGGGCTCCACAAACTCAATCGTGGGAGCGTAGTCGTTTTCGTTGCGCGAGAGGACGGTATCGACGAGATAGTAAAGCAAGCGTCGCAGGGATTCCGGCTCGATCTCATCCGCGATGGCTTCGGCCTTTTCCTGATGCTTGTCGACCAGACGATGAGCCGTCTCGAATACACCGGCCTGCAGATAAAGTTGCCGTGCGCGAGTCAGCCGATGATGATCGTTAAGATCGTGATATTCGATCAGCGAAAACAACTCGGCCTGATCCGCTTCGTCAAGACCTTCCAGAGCCAATGCCCACAGCAGCGTCGGGCGACCGGACAGGACATCTGCACCGGCTTGCATTTTGTTGTCGTTATCGCCTTCCCAGTCCTTGAGGTCATTGATGATCTGGAATGCAACGCCTAGATTGCGAGCGAATGTTTTTAGTGGCTTGAGATAATCGTCGACCGGGCCAGCCAGACGAATGCCGGCGTACAGTGCGGCCTCGAATGCCGGTGAGGTCTTGAGTGCGTAGATTTTTAGCGCGTCGATAGGCTTGAGGCGTTTGTCGGCATTGTCACGCCACAGCAATTCTGCCCCCTGCCCTTCCGACAAACGCAAATGGGCGTCAGCCAGATAGTCGAGGATGTCAGCGGCCGCTTCGCTTCCCATCTCCGCCGAGTTGCGGCTGACCAGTCGGTAACCCAGCCCGATCAGGTAGTCGCCGAGGTTAATGGCGGTGGGAATTCCGTACTTGCGATGCAACGCTTCGGCACCGTAACGGTACGAGTCATCGTCTTCGATGTCGTCGTGGACCAGCGAGGCCTTGTGAAACGTCTCGATCGACATCGCGGTGCGGAAAACGGAGTCCGAATACTCATCAAGCACGGACGAGCCATCGCCCATTGTTGCCTGACCACCGGTCATGGCGTCATAGGCGGCCAGCGTGATGAATGGTCGGGAGTGTTTGCCACCGCGGCTGAGGAAGTCATAAGAGATCACTTCGGTGGCGGCGACCGGATCGAGCGCCGAGATGCCTTGCCCGTTGAGTTCCGACAATCGCATTTCGCCACGCACACGCGGCACCAGTCGCTCCAGCGTATCGGGCTCGAACAACTGGGACGAGCGACGCAGCAGGTGAACGTAACTGCGTGTTTGCTGTTTGGCTTCCTGATAAGGGGTGGCCACCATTTCGGCGACCCAGTCCTCATCGACGCTGGTATTGCGGCAGTCACTGGAAAGCAGCGGCACCGCCATGCAGGGGATGCCGGCCAGCAAGATCTTGTCGATGGCCTTCTCCAGCACATTGAGGCAGGCCACGCCGATGATGGCGTCGACATAGCCGCTGACAATAATCTTCAACACAATCGGTGAGCCCTCGGCCACCAGCACCTTGTAGCCCATCTCATCGGCGGTGGTGCGGAAATCAGCGATGCTGCAGGCACCGCATGTTTTGCAATCGAGACCAAACTGGTCGTAATCGGCCGGGCAGCCTTCGGCATGCTTGAGGCAGTGAGGCAGCAGGAACAGGCGTCGTTCGGGTGGCACGGCCGCCACCTGATCACGCCAGAACACACTGGACAGCATCACCATCGTCCAGCCCAGGTAGGACTCGGGCAGGTCTTGCCGCGTCAGCATCTCGCGGGAGATGGCCTCCATTTGATCCTTGGACAGCGGTGAGGAGCGGTCCAGACCATCGGCGACTTCACGGCACCGCTCGCGCAGGTCCTCACGCATCGCGCGGGTCTCCGGCACTTTTTTCAGGTGAGCCGTTTTGCGACGCCGGCTGCGACGTTTGACCGGTTTGCCTTCTTCAGCAGCCAATAAAGCTTCCTCGTGTTCGACGGCCTTAGCAGTAGTTAAGCCAGGTGCAGTCAGTGAGCCGTTAGTTAACCCGGAGTCGTGACAAAGTCTTGTTGCCCCTGCTCAAAATCTCTTTCACAACGTCGTCAGTTCCGGACGGTCCGTCGTCACGATGGCCGTTTCTGCGGCGGCGAGGGCAACTGCCATCCCACGCATGGCCGACACAGAAAACACCAGCGGATAGAGCCTCTCATAATACCACAGCTTGGCAAAGTAAAAACCGATCGGCCATTTCTCGTCGTATCTGCCTTGCTCGATGGCATTTACCAGCCACTGGCCGCCGCGTGACAGGGCCGATTGCAAGAACTGATCGTCAGAATATCGCGACGTGGCCAATAATCTGGCTATGACTTCGACCGCCAGCGCTGTCTCCTGCAGGCTGCTGAACGATTTCGAAGATATCTCCGACGATTCGTGAGATGGCCCACCTCCCCAACCGCCGTCGCCATTTTGCACTGACAACAACCAGCCCACTGCCGCAGCAACTTCGCCGGCATCCTCGCGGCCCGCATCCAGCCAGGCCAGCATAACCTTTACGGTTCCATAGACCGGATTTTCTTCTGCGGGATGATCCTGGTTGCCAAACCAGAGCGGATGCCAGTAACTTTGTTCCACGCGATTTTGCTTCAGATAGCCAAAACCGTTTTCAATAGCGCGATCGGCTCGTGGATCCGGCAGATCGTTTCGCCATGCTACAAGCGCCCGAATAACGTGCGCGGTGATGTCACAGCCGCTGCGATCAAACGGTAAGCGGCCCCAGCCGCGACAAAACGTCGGCCAGCCCTTGTCACGGTTTTGCAAACCCAGCAGCCAATCGATACCCAGCCTGGCCGATTCGCGGATCCGCTGTTTTGTTTCGTCGTCAACATCAGGCGAATCCATCCATTTGCGCAAGGCCAGCAAAGCGCCCGGCGTATCGTCGGCGTCGGGTACGGCTCCGGAAAGATCACTCCAGCCCCAGCCGCCCGGTGCCGCGCCGGTAAACGGGTGAACTGTTCGGTACTGGCAATCGAGCAACCAATCCAGCAGATCCGCAGACAAATGGTCTGTGTCACCGGTTCCCAACGCGTTGATGGCCAGGGTCGTATTCCAGGTGGCCAGATCGGTATCGATGGGCCACGTCCCGGTATCACCTTCATCACGAAAGGACTCGTCGACAAACCGCAGGCACTGGTGAGTTACGGTGTGATCGGCGCGACCGGTGTGCGCCAGACTCATGGCCACAAAACAGGTCAGTGGAATGGCTTCCAGAAAACCGCCGCTGGTTGGGTGCATTTTTTCCAGCACTTTCATGCCACGACGCATCGACATCTTGCGAGTGATCCGTGTCAGCGGATTGCGCGGTGGATCGCAAATGAACTTGGCCTGACCGATGGCAACCAACGCGGGAATCGCATAACTGACGACCGGCAGATGGACGAATCGGTAACATGGCTGCGGTACCAGCACCGCCTCGCAAGGCAACGCCGGGACTTCTTGCCAGGGCACGATACCCGCGATCGCACAGTTTGCGAGTATCGGTACCGCGAACGTCTTGTCCTTGCCGTAGCGCCGACGCAATGCCTCGACCCGTCCCAGATCATCGATGTAATGATTGGCGCGAAAGATGACTGACTGAATGTCGTCGTCGGGGTCCGGATGGTTCATGGTTAAGGCAGCAACCACCAGCATCGTCGTGGCGACGTTGGAATGACTCTGGTCGGTGTCACCCCAGCCACCATCGTCGCGTTGCCGGGCCAGCAGCCAGCGAGTGCCCTTGTCAATCATCTCGTCGATTCGTTCCCGACTGAGTACAGGGCTGCGGGAATTCTGGCGATACTGGGCCAGGGCACTGAGGGCGGTCGCGGTCGCCAGAGCGGAACTGGACAGCTCACCAATCCAGTGGCCCTTGTCACACCTTTCTGCCAGCAAGGCCCGACGCACTGTCTCATGCGCATCGCGAACCCGACGCTGAAATGCAGGGGGTGATTGCATAAGAATTGCGCTGGTGCGGTCGAGGGACAAAGCAGTGGTTCTACCGTGGTCAGGGGTTTCTAGTTTATCATCTTTGAGTCCTGGCTGCCCGTCCTTTCCGTGACTATCTGATGACGCCATTTGAGAAGTTTGATACGAATTGCCAAAGCCAGGGTTTGCCGACTGCGCTGCAAGATCTGGCTGGTTACCTGATCGAGCAACAACGATTTCACGAATTGTTCGAAGTGCGAAAGTTGCAATTGCGTGAACGACTCGGCTTGCCCATCGACCGCTGGCAGTCGATCGACGAGTTGCCGGATGAACAGGGTCAGCAACTGGAGGACGGATTGCTGGAGATTTGTCGCGAGGTAGGAACGCGGTTGATGGAATGCGGCGATGTCGTCAGTGGCTGGCAGTATCTGGAACCGGTAGGCGACAAACAGGTCGCTCGTGAATTGCTGGCCCGCACTCCCGTCACCGATGACAACGCGGAAGCGATCATTCAAATCGCCATCGGATACGGACTGGATCCGGAACTCGGGTTTCGCGAGGTGCTGGATCGATTTGGGACCTGTTCGTCTATTACAACTTACGAATCACAGCTTGCCGGCCAGCCGATTGAAGTGCGGCGGGGTCCGGCCCGGTTGCTGGTGCAACATCTGTACGAAGAACTAAGAACGCGTGTTGCCGAAGCTGTTGCCGGGCACGAGTCCAGCCCACCTGATGGGAATGCCAGTTTGCGAGACTTGATCGCCGATCGCGACTGGTTGTTTGAGGGACTCAGCCATCACATCGACACGACACATCTGGCTTCGACCATCAGGATATCTCGCATTCTCGACGACCAGCCCGGTTTGCAACTGGCGGTGCAACTGGCCGAG
>JBPCVB010000043.1:0-4071 GCA_051010855.1 Pirellulaceae bacterium
CGAAGCTGCAACTGGTGCAGTTCCGGAATTGGCGGAGAATGCCGCAGACTCGCCTCGCGCCCCGGACGACGACAACGATCCGGACCGGCAAACCGTGAACGACGGTGATAACCTGCCGGAGGATGAAGTCCAGTATCTCAAAGACGAGATTCACCGGCAGGTTATCAACAAGGTGGATCTGACTGCCATTGGCAAGATGCGCGATGAAGATCTGAAAATGGAGATTCGTCGCAACGCCGAACTGACTCTCAACACATCGGCTACCTTCCTGAACGCTGAACAGCGCGAATCGCTGATAAACGAGGTCATCGACGAGACCTTTGGGCTCGGCCCCCTGGAGCCACTGTTTCGCGATGAATCGATCACCGACATTATGATTAACGGTGCCAAACAGGTTTATATCGAACGCAACGGGCAACTGGAACTGTCGCGGGTCAAGTTTGCCAACGACCCGCATGTTGTGCGAATCATTCAGCGTATTGTCGGCGCGGTGGGACGACGCATTGATGAAACCAGCCCCATGGTCGACGGGCGACTCAAGGACGGCAGCCGAATCAATGCCGTGATCCCTCCATTGGCACTGGATGGACCGTTGGTCTCGATTCGCCGCTTTGGAAGCAACCCGCTGCAGGCCCGCGACCTGCTCGCCAACGGCTCCATCACCTCGACGATGATGGATTTTCTGCACGCCTGTGTGCAGGGCCGGCTGAACGTGTTGATTTCGGGCGGAACCGGCAGCGGCAAAACCACTTTGCTGAATATTCTGTCGCGTTCCATCAAAAACTATGAACGCGTCGCCACGATCGAAGACGCAGCTGAATTGCAATTGCAACAAAGTCATGTGATCCGCATGGAGACACGTCCCCCTAATATCGAAGGCGAAGGGGAAGTCAATACACGCGACCTGGTAAAAAATGCGTTGCGGATGCGGCCCGACCGGATCATCGTCGGCGAATGTCGGGGGCCCGAGGCGCTCGATATGTTGCAGGCCATGAATACGGGTCATGACGGCAGCCTGACGACCGTGCATGCCAACACTCCGCGTGACGCCCTCATGCGTCTGGAAATGATGGTTGGCATGACCGGTGTCGATATCCCGATCTGGACCATCCGTCGACAAATCGCCTCGGCAATTAACATCGTGGTTCAGGCCGTACGTCTGACTGGCGGCCCGCGCAAGATCGTCACCATTTCGGAAATCACCGGCATGGAAGGCGAAATAATCTCCATGCACGACATTTTTCGCTTTCACCAAACCGGACTGGACGACAACGGTGTTGCCATCGGGTATTTCGAGTCCACCGGTGTGCGCCCTCAGTGTGCCGATCGGTTGGAGGCCAGCGGCCTGACACTGGACCTCGCGGCGTTTGAACAACAGCGACTATCCGTCGATCAGCAAGAGGCAGGTCAATGACAGGCATTTTGATCTCTGTGTCCATATTCCTGGCGGTGTTTCTGGGAATCTTTGCCATCAACCTGGTATTGACCGACATCTTCAAACAGGAACGGTCCGAGCAACTCAAGGCCATGGAGGCCGAGCTGCGTACGCAAATGCGCCAACACGCCCGCTCCACCGCGCAACAGGACGATATGGTGATCGCCAGCATGGAAGTCAGCAGCACACATCATGCTTTTTCGGTCATGGACATGATCAAGAAGTTTCGCCGCCTCGTCGGACAGGCGGGACTGAATTCCGATCCACAAAAAATCGGCTTCTTTGGTATGGCCGCCGGCGCTGCCGCCGGCGTGGGCCTGTACTTCCTGACCAACAGCGTCCTGGTCGCACTAGCTGTAATGGCCCTGGGCACCATTTGTCCCGTTTTTTACATCCTCTTCAAGCGTAAAAAACGACTTGAGGAACTGGGCGACCAGTTGCCCGAGGTGCTCGACCTGATGGCCCGGGTCATGCGGGCCGGGCAGACGGTACCCCAGGCTCTGAATGCGGTCGCCGACGAGTTTAAGGACCCGATTGGAACCGAGTTCGGTTTTTGCTATGAGCAACAGAATCTTGGTCTTTCACTGGAACTCGCCATGCGAAACCTCGTGGAACGAACCGGATTGATGGAAATCAAGATCCTGGTCATGGCGATGCTGATCCAGCGTCAGGCCGGCGGCAATCTCGCGGAGTTGCTCGACAAGCTTGCCGACGTGATGCGGCAACGTCAGGAGCTTAAAGGGACCGTGAGGGCGTTAACCGCCGAGGGTCGATTGCAGGCCAGTTTTCTGGTCTTTCTGCCATTCTTCGCGTGGATCGCCATGTTTTTTCTGAACAGGGAGTACGCTGTCAAACTGCTGCAGCATCCAACGTTGATTTATTCCACACTCGGGCTAATGTTTGTGGGTATGGTGTGGATCCGAAAGATCGTAAATTTTGACTACTAAATTTTGAAGGCTGAACGCGGATGGAAACCATGCCTATGTTGCCAATTGTACTGATCGGCATTTCGATTGTCGGTGGCATTGGAATTATCGTGTTGGCACTGTTAAAGCAGCCCGCCGGCGCAGGCGCAGACCAGCCTGTTGGAACACCGACCGCAACCAAGCCTACCGCCGCTGATAAAAGCAAGGAGCAGTTACGCGAGCGTCTGGTTCACGCCGGACTCTATCGCAACAACTCGCCCAGCTTTTTCTACATGACCCAGTTGTTTTTCGCCTCCCTCCCGCTCTTGCTGGGTATTCTCGCATATAACGTTGGCCTGATTCGATTCAACGTGGCGATTTTGCTCGGTCTGATCTTTGCGATTTCAGGTGTCATCATGCCGGGATTGTGGCTGGACTACCGCAAATCAAAACGCCAAACCAACATTCGGCGATCAATACCGGATGCCCTGGACATCATCACAATTTGTGTGGAAGCCGGGTTAAGCCTGAGCGCAGCGATGGTCCGCGTATCCAAGGACCTGGCAGCCACACACCCCTTGTTGGCAACCGAATTGACCATCGTCCACCGGCACGTTCAGATGGGCAAAACACCTGGCGAAGCATTGCGCAGCTTTGCTGAACGTTTCGATTTGTCGGAACTGCGGTCACTGTCCTCGGTCGTGATTCAATCGGAAAAATTCGGGGCCAGCATCGCCACGGCATTAAGGGCTCATGGGCAGGCATTACGCAAAAAAAGGATGCAAAAAGCCCACGAAAAGGCTCAGAAGGCCGCCATCTGGATTCTGTTGCCAACCGTGTTTTGTATATTTCCCGCGCTATTTGTTGTGATTCTCGGACCGGCTGCATACGATATAGCAGAACTAATTCGCACGACAGGTTAGCCGATTTATGGCCATTCCTGCCAGCAAATATCCCACCATTACATAACTTACGTCGACTCAGGGGTCGAGCCATGTTTGCAACTCGATCACATTGCCCTTCCCGACGCGTTTCCTGGCACCCGAGGCTGCGTAAGGGTGCGGCCATGTTCGAAATGGCGATCGTCCTGCCCATCTTGCTAATGCTGCTGCTGGGAATCATCGAGATGGGTCGCGTGATGATGATTAATCAAATGGCAACCAACGCCTGTCGCGAGGGTTGTCGACGTGCGATTGTCCCAGGGGCGACCGATGCCCAGATTACTTCAATCGTCAATGGCTACCTTGATGCGGCGGGTATTTCGGCGACAGGTCGCGAAGTGAAATTGATGAATAGCGCAGGCGACGAAGTCAGCCTTGCCACCATCAATTCACACGAAACCGTGACCATCGAAGTCCGTGCTCCCTATTCAGCAAATACGTGGGGCTTTACAGCAATCATGGGAGGCAAGGCGCTGGTCAGTCGCTCAACGATGAGACGCGAATGACCCGTCGTGGTTAACAACGAGAGCAGAATCATGAAAAGAAATCGCATGCGTCCCCGAGACGGGAAGATCCTCATGCTTACGGGGTTGCTCATGATGATTTTGCTGGGCATGGTCGCGCTGGCTGTGGACATTGGCTGGATTCTGGTCGCACGCACCCAGTTGCAGTCGGCTTCGGATTCCGGCAGTCTGGCGGGCGGTACGGAATTGTTACCAGGCCTTGGCCCCAACGCATACCGGACACCCGCCCAGGTCCAGGCCAACGCAGAATTGCAAGCGGTACAGTA
>JBPCVB010000044.1:0-2921 GCA_051010855.1 Pirellulaceae bacterium
ACAAGCGGACACGAAGTATAGCCGTCATATTTTTCTCTTGGCGACTGACCCCGAATCATGGATTGGATATTGGCCACAGTCACCGGCGCCTGCTTGCGAATTGCCGCGCCGGTCTTGGATGTCGGCAGACTGGAAACATCGCCCAGCGAAAATACGTTCGGGAATTTGACGTGTTGGGTTGAATGCATGTCGACATCTACCCAGCCACCTTCACCGGCCAGAGGACTTTCCTTGATAAAGTCAGGCGGTCCCATTTTGGGAGTTACGTGGATCATATCGTATTTGATTGTCTTCTGTTCGTCGGACTCAAGGATCTGGAACACCGCTTCCTTTTGATCGGGCCGGATTTCGATCAGGTCCTGATTCAGTTGCACATCGATACCACGTCGCTCGACAGCGTCCTCCAGAGTTCTGGCGTACCTGTCGACAGCAAAGATTCGCGGCATGCCGGCACCAAAGATAACGTTACACTTGTCGCGAATGCCCTGTTTGCGAAAGTAGTCTTCGGCGAGGAAACAGATTTTTACAGGCGCGCCACCGCATTTGACCGCACCCGCAGGATGAGAAAACAGGGCCGTCCCACCCTGAAACTGCTGCAACATTTGCCATGTTGTGTCGACCGTCTCGAAACTGTAGTTGCTGCAGATGCCGTGCGAACCCACGATGTCTTTCGACAGGCCCTTAATCGCTTCCCAGTTCAGTTGCAGTCCCGGAGCGACAACGAGGTAATCGTAGCCCACACTCTGGCCGCCTCGCGTGGTAACGGTGTTGTTTGCCGGATCAAATGATGCGACGTAGTCTTTCACCCATTTCGCGCCGCGAGGTATATAGTCGGCCTCGGCGCGTTCGGATTCCTCGCGGGGAAACATGCCGCCACCAACCAATGTCCACAGCGGTTGGTAATAGTGTTTTTCGCTGGGCTCGATAATCGTCACATCAAGATCCGGTTCATCGTTCAGCAACTGGGCACTGACCGTCAGTCCGGCGGTGCCGCCACCGACAACGACAATTCTTGATTGAGTCATCTCAGTACTCCGTGTCCATGTGTTTATGTTGTTTGGTCCTGGTCATTCAGATTCCGCCCAAAGCACTTGCCGAACTGCACCGCAAAGGCAAGGCTACGCTGAACTTCCGGGTCACGCAGGGCCTTCAGCAATCCGAACATGCCGACACGCCTGGGAACCGGTGCTTCGCACAATTCCTGACGGGCGTGACTGAGTGATTTGGCAGCGTTATCAACAATACCGACGGCGTGCGAATCGAGAATGTTCGAATCCAGCAACTCGCCTAGTCGCTGCAAGTGTTCGCTGTCAATCCGGTTGCCCAGATATAGCGTCGCATGCATCCCGTTGACCAGCGCCTTTTCCACATCGATTCCCTGGTCGGCCAGGCCTGACTGGTATTCATCCATCACATCGCCCAGGGCCGCCACTACATCGGGCATGCTGTTGGCCAGTTCGGCCAGCCGCGCCAGTTGCGGCAATCCCTTCAGTATCTGCTGCAGCGCTGCAATCGTGTCCGGTTCCGTCAGTTGTTCGAGCATACTGCCAAGCTGGGAAAATCGTTGTTCGACATCCATCCCGGATGCGGCAGCCTGCGATAACCGTTCGTCGACCGCATCGGTACCGGTGGCCAGCGCGTCTTCCACGGAAATGCCCATGCGCTCGAACAACACCTGCTCGATCGTTGACGATTCAGTCTGTTTCATGACGTGATCCCCAAGGTGAATACACTCGCAATATATCCCATCCTGATGGCAAGGATGCGTTGGTTGCCCTATATATATATATCCGGGCTGGCGAGGCATAGCGAACGGCCGGCCCCTCGGCATTCGACGGAGAATCCGGTGACTCTCGATAACGCGACTTGTCTGACGCAATGGCAGGACATCCGGTTTTGGCGCGATTTGTGTCCACATCTCACGGTGACCACTGACCAGCCGCTGGCGAACCTGCCCTCCGGTCAACAACATCATCCATTGCGCCCGGACGACTGGATGCGTTGCAAGGAACTGATCGGCGTCGACGGCTATTTTCTCTATGAATCATGGTTTCGTCTGAAGTTCATCGATCGGCTGGCGGACGCGTTTGAACGGCTGTCTGAGGCGAATTTGTCACCGGCATTCTGTTTTGTGTATGACGAATTCTGGCAATTGATGCGGGAACTTGACCCGCTGATTTCCGATCTGGTGGGGGACTACTGGTTGTTGCCCGCTGTCTGGGCCTGGCACGTCAACGCAAACAGCCAGACCGCGTTTCCGCCGCATCGCGACCAGGTACGCCAGTCGGCACCGGATGATGAAGACCATCTGGATTACCTGACGATCTGGATACCACTGACCGACCTGGATCATTTAAGTTCCTGCATGTGCGTGCTGCCGGCGTCGGCGGATCCGGATTACGACATGGGCACGAATCGAGTTTGTGTCGAAGACCTTCAGGAAATCCGCTGTTTGCAAGGTCCCCGTGGATCCGTGTTCTGCTGGACGACGGGACTGGTGCACTGGGGAACTCGTCAATCGGAGTTGGGCCAGCCGCGGTTGAGTGTCGGTTTGTGTGTGCAAAATCCGGAAGCCGAATGTTTTGATCCGCCGCCGATGGATTTTGAGCGACCACTGACGCTGACCCAGCGACTGACCCTGATTGGCCAGCAGATGATCAACTATTCGCGCGATGAGCGCCCCGAAATGCTGGAACTGGCCGAATTGTTGGTACGGCTGGATCCCGGGCGTTATCGTGAATAGCTGGATACTGAACGGACCCGGAATGACAAGGCAATTGTGATGGCGGCAGCACGCAAGTCGTGGAATGAAAAGCTGCAGGACTCCAAAGACCTGCCGAAAGTTGTCAAGTTGCAGGGCAAGATGGCCAAGCGATTCGGCAAGGGCACGATCGTCATCCCGGCGCCACTGGATGTCGACC
>JBPCVB010000045.1:0-9655 GCA_051010855.1 Pirellulaceae bacterium
GTGCTGAATGCTGCAAAACTGGCGCAAGTGGATACGTTTCTGGATGCACTGGCTGAAGGCTATCAAACCCAGGTCGGCGAGGCAGGCAATCATTTATCCGCTGGCCAGCGTCAACGAGTCATGTTGGCACGCGCTATCGTGGCTGATCCACGCGTCCTGATTCTGGATGAAGCAACCAGCCAGCTGGACGGACATACCGAACGCATGCTGCATGAATCCTTGCTGCCCTTTATTCAGGACCGCACGACGATCATCATCACTCATCGGCATTCAACCATCAGCCTCGCAGAACGAGTCCTGGTCATGGAGGACGGCAAGGTGGTGTGCGATAGCACTCCGGGCGAAGCATTGGAATCGTCGCCCCGGTTCCAATACCTGTTCGCCAAGAGTGCCTAGATTGACGCACCGGTGACTCTGCTATTTCTCGATTCTACAGTTTTCTGCTATCTTCCCCCATCGACGCGCAAATGGATTTGCCTGCGGACAGTGAAGGGAGTCGTGTCGTGGGTTGGTTAGACAACTGGAAGAACAAAAGGCGGCAAGCCCATTCGCTGGTGCTGCATCAAGGTCCGCCGCGAGAGAACCCGAGGATTCTGTTCGTCTCTCACGAAGCAACTCGCACTGGCGCACCCAAGATTATTCTCAACGTCCTCAAGCACTTTCACGAAAAGACCAACGCCAACCTGCAGTCGATTTTGCACAGTGGCGGGTTTTTGGCTGAGGAGTTCGGGCATTACTCGGAAGTTGATTGCCTGAACGTGCCTCGCGAACCATCCGAGGAACTTTCCCGCAAGATCCGCAAGATCTGCGCGCGGTATCGCGAAAACCCTCCGGTCATGGCCATCTGCAACTCGATGGAATCTCGATTCATTGCGTACGAGTTGCATCAGCTGGGAGTGCCAATAACATTCCTCGTGCATGAGCTGCCCTCGTCCTACCAGGACCACGACTACCACCAGGTTTACGAATCTTCGGAACGTATTATCTTTCCTGTCGACGCAGTTCGCGAAGCGGCACACGCCAGGGTACCGGTTCCCTCAGGCAAGGTTCATGTCATGGCCCAGGGATTGTTGCAATCTGATTTTGGCTCTTTGACCGATCGGAACGCGGCGCGACAACAGATACGCCAGGAACTCGGCGTTCCCGAAGACGCGTGGATCGTATTAGGTTGCGGAACACTGGACTTGCGCAAGGGCATCGATCACTTCTGCGGCGTGGCCCGCACCATACTGGCTCAAAACAAAATGAACCGGCCGGTTCATTTCGTATGGGTCGGCGAAGGCGACCGCTGGACCCATTCACCGTATCACTACGTGATGCTGGATGTGGAAAAGACCGGCGGGTTTCACAATGTTCATTTCATTGGCGAACGTGAAGACGTTCAGCCGTGGTTCGTTGGTTCCGACACCTTCATTTTGACATCGCGTGTCGATCCTTTTCCCTGCGTGATACACGAAGCGATGGCGGCCGGCTTGCCGGTGATCACATTTCACAATTCAGGCGGCGCGGCCGCAGCGGTCAGCGAAGGGGCCGGCATCGTCACGCCCTACGGCGATTACCTGGCCATGACCGACATGATTCAAATGCTGGCCTCGCAACCGGCGCTGGCGGATAGCATTCGAGCGACTGCCCGGCAAAAAGTGCACGCCAAGTACCGGTTCGATTTATACGCAAACAAGCTCATACAAATGGCCGAACGAACGACGCGATGCCGCTTGTCGCAAACTACGCTGGAAACCGAGCCACGCAGCTACGCGGCGGAAGAATCGTCGGGGGCTAACTGGTCCCGGGCAGCATGATCTTCAGCTGAAATTACTTCAGCAGCCCGGCGTATACTCGCGCCACGCCCTTGGCCATGCTCATATCCGAGAATCTCTCGCGTTGTCGTTCGAGTGCCGAACGTCGCAGGGCCTGCCAGTCATGCTGGCCAGCGATCAACTCCCTGATCCGGTCACCTAACTGGTCCGCCGCACCGGGCGCGAACAGCAATCCGTCCTGACGATCACGAATGGCCTGCGGAATCCCCTCAACTTCCGCAGCGATTACTGGCACACCCAGCGCCATGGATTCCAGAATCACCATGGGCAATCCTTCACCAAACAGGCTGGGCAATACAAACGCATCCATCCGCTGGAATTGCGAATTGACGTCGTTGGTGAACCCCGTCCACTCAACTGCATCTTCCACCGACAATTCACAGGCCAGTGACTTAACCTTCGCTTCATACTCATCGGACTCGAACGGCCCCACAGCCAGCAATCGAACGTTGATACCTTGCTGTCTCAGCATTGACAGAGCCTGCAGCAGAACTTCCGTTCCCTTGCGTGGACGAAACAGGGCAGTGGTACCGAGGGTCCAGCAGCCAGCCGGTGTTGTGCGTTCTGGAACATCCGGAACGATGGCCACACCATTGGGCACGGTGGAAATTTTTGCCGGATCATGTCCCAGTCCGATCATGTAATCACGCAGGCTGTCAGAAACACAGACAAAATGATCGACTTGCCTGGCCGACCACGTTTCCACCAGCTGATTCAATCGATTGCGCAGGGACTTGTTCGTGTCCCGGCCCACGGGACTGTGTACGTGGTAAACCAGCGGCAGACCAACTTTGCGTTTGATCAAACTGCCGACCATCAATGAACGAGGTGTATGGGCGTGCAACAGCTCGTAATCGTACTCCTCGACAATGCGGCTCAAACGACGCAACGCCCGAAAATCCATGCGGGATTTCATATTCAGGCTGAACAACTCGCTGTCTTGCGATTGGCGTTCTGTGGGAAACTTGCCTGGTTTCAGACACACGAATCCAACGTCGGCTTGCAATGCTGGAAGACTGAGTGCCAGCAGGTCCTGAACGCGCTCGGCGCCGGAAAAGTGTTCTCCATTGATCAAATGCAGCACCTTGCGATGCCGACTGTGCGACGTCAGCAGTGATTTTGATTGATCGAGAGCGAGCGGGTGGTTCATGGTCGGCAGCGGGTGGATCCAGCAAGAAAGAAGTCAATGTTGGGCCAGTATTCAAATGTAGAACTCCATGATGGCCAGTAGCACGTCGTATTTCGCCGCTTTTCCGAACCAGTGCACCCACAATTCGCCATTGGTTAGCCCGAATCGTTGCGACCGCTACGACCGGATTTGCTACTGAACCAATAGCTCGCACCAGGCCCACTGGCCCTCATTTTCGTCGACACCGACGGCAACCTTTTCAGGCTGCAAGCCTTCGATCTGGTCAAGTTGCTCAAGCAATTCGCCGGCAATGTATTCAGCCAGTCGTTCGGCGGTGGTATTGTCGACTGGTAACAACATGACGTCCTGACTTGGGAATACCCAGCGACGCTCCTCAAAGGTCACTTCAAACTCGTTGTTGTCTTGCCGAACCTCGATGGATGGATGGCGATCAGGCAACAGGACCTTGTGGTCGAGAGTTTGAGTGATACGGTGCAACGCATCACGCAACCAGATGAAATCAATCACGTAAGCGTGGAGCGAATCCAGCTGCCCACCGATGCGGCAGGCGACCCGGTAGTTGTGGCCGTGAATCGACTCACAAACGTTGTCTCCAAACGTAATGAAATGGGCGGCGCTGAAGATCAGCGTCTGCTTTTCCAAAACAACTTCAAATCTTTGACTTGCCACTCAAACCTACCCAAGACTGATTTGGTTCAAACGCAAGCCGGCGAACAAGGCAGCGGCGATCAGATCCGCTGTGGTTCCCGGATTGCGGCGATTGCCGTCGGCTCGCAGCCAGAAATCCAGATCGGCCAGGGCTGCCATGTAGTCTTCGCCGAACGGCTCGCCTGAGGATAACACATTCCCGGCCATCGCGGCGCTTTGGGCAGCCAGCTCCGAACCGTTTTTGCGGGCGATCAAACTGTCCGGATACTGGTGCATCGTTTGAATGTGAGCATGGATTACGGCCTCGACGAGGTTGTGTCCGCCCTCCTGTGCCTGCCGGATCGCTGGCAACACGAACCCCAGCACTTCGTCAAATCCATTGCAGTATTGTGCGGCAACCATGTCCCGCGCTGCAGCAAGTTGCATCGCGGCCACGATGCTGTCGGGTGTCTCTTCGCTCCTGACGTCATGCTGTGCCGCCCGACCCAGCCCTCCCGGCGAGCACATGGCGATCGCCTCATAAACCTGCGCCGCATCGCCCGGCCCGGTGTTGGCCAGGAATTGCCTGATCGAATCGCTATCGACGTGAGATACAGCCGCCAGTGGGGAAAGCAGCAGGATAATACCCAGGTTTGTATTGACGTTGATCAGCCGGCGTGTGTCGCGAACCGCCCGCAAAACCGTTTCCCCAAGTGGCGTGGTGGCCGCCACATCCATGGCTGGCGCGATGGCGACGGCACTGATCAAGAAATCGTTGATCGTTGTATCGGCAAAATCAGCGCCGCGATGCACGTTACCCGGTTTGGGAATTGAAACTTCCAGCACACAGGCCAGCGTTGCCAACTGGCCCAGCGACAGATCGGTTGATGTGGATTCCAAAACGCAGCCACTCCCGTTAACGACTGAGGAAATCCTGTACTTCCGCAATCACATCGTCGCGAGCATCTTCTACGACGTAGTGACCAGCCTGTTCAAATTCGCGTGTCTCCGCGTTTGGAAGCAACGCCTGGAACTTTCGCAAACATTCGGGCCGGAAACACCAGTCTCGCATACCCCACAACAGCTTGACCGGAAAATCCTGCAGCTGCGTTAATCCGGATTCGATCTGTTCCAATCGCTGCCAGGTTGGCTGGGCAGGACGCACGGGAATATCAGTAACAAACTCATGGATAGCTCGCCGGTTGTTCCATGAATCGTATGGAGCGAGCAAACCGTGAGCGACGTCGTCCGGCAATCCGCCTCGTTGCCCGGTTGCCATGCGAATGGCGGCTCGCGCGAACAGGTTTAGCCCCTGAACACCGAATTTGCCCAACACCGGAGCACGGCAAATGCGAATTCGCCACGGAAAGTACGGCGGCGGAAAGGCACCCGTATTGAAGATCACAAACCGCCGATATCGCGAGAGGTCTTCCAGCGCAGCGCCCAGGCCGATGGCTCCACCCCAATCGTGGACCAGCAACGTGATGTCACGCAAATCCAGCTGGTCCACAAACTCCCGCAGGTGCTGAATCCGCAAATCCAGCGTGTACGGCAAGTCCCGTGGCTTCTCACTCAATCCGCAACCAATGTGATCAACCGCGATGGCACGATGAGTTGGCGAGAGCTGATTTACCAGGTGACGGTAGTAGAAAGACCACGTCGGGTTTCCGTGGACCATCAGCACCGGCGCACCCGAGCCCTCGACATTGCCCTCATCAACGTAGTGCATTTGAAAACCGCCCACACTGGCAAAGTGACTGGTTGCTGGATAGTCAGCCAGCTCGGCTCGCCAGGCAGGCAGGGGAATTGGCGGTCGATCGCTGCTCACGTCAGCCCTGTGGGAATCCGGTGCAAAGATGCTCATGATAGCGTGCTGCAGGTGGTCTCCACAGGCGTCCGACCACGCGTCTATTTATCGCGAACCTGGTCGTCGCCGTCATCGCGGCCAAAGAACATCACGTGTTGCCATGGCAGCTCATCAAATTCGTTGACCAGTTCGAATCCGTTGGGTTCGTATTCTTTCAGAATCTGCTCCTTACTCATCTTGTGCAACGGTTTGATTGGAACATCTGGATCTTCTGTGCGATATTCAACCAGCGCGATCACGCCATCGGGTTTGAGGGCTCGCCGCATGGCGGCCAGCATCAATTCGGGATGGGAGAATTCGTGATAAACATCGACCAGCAGAATCAGATCGCAGCTTTCATCCGGCAATCTCGGATCGTGATAGGAACCGAGGATCGGCGTCACATTGCTTATGCCCGTTTCATCAGACCGGGTCCGCAACATTTCCAGCATTTCCGGCTGAACGTCCACCGCCAGTACCCGTCCCCGATCGCCAATCAGCTGGGCAATCTGCAATGCGTAAAAGCCGTTTCCACAGCCCATATCGCACACGACCTGGCCGGGTTTGAGTCCCAGATTGGTCAGCAACAGCGAGCAACGCTCTTCCCGTTCCCGCTCGTCACGAATCAGCCATTCTGCCCCTGAGTAGTGCATGGTGCGGGCGATCGTGCGACCCATGTACTCACTGCGGGCTGGCGGAACCGTGGACTCGCCCGCTTTGTCAGATTCTTCTTGCGTTGCCGCTCCAGTAGCGAGCATCACGACAAGGCATAGGAAGCAGGCCGTCAGGGCGTCCACATAGTTGATGGATTTCAGCATGTTGGATTCCTGCATTGGGCAATTTCACTTCCGTTTTACTGCACCTCGCCCGGGGCTACCATAAACCAGCCCAAAACGGGAGGAAAAAAACCATTAGTGCACGAATTCGATTATCCGGCCGCCGCCGGTTATATCGATTGCTGGCCAAAAATTTGCCATTCCCATCTGCCCGATCATGCATGGGACTGGCGAACGAATTAAACTGTGGCTTTGCGGCAGTTTGCATTGACGCGAACCCGATTTGGTCCAGAATAGACCTCCTTGTTCGTGGCCATAAAATCAGCTGCCATCCAGCAGAACGCCACGTATATCCCTCCCACGCATCGCTCGTTAAATAACTCGCGATCGTCAGTCGCAACTTTATCTCCATCCCGGACTCTGTTCATGAGTATTGCCATTGTTACCGGTTCGGCCGGCCTAATTGGTTCGGAAGCCTCTCGCTATTTCGCTTCGCAGGGACTCACCGTCGTCGGCATCGACAACGACATGCGTCGAGAATTCTTTGGAAACGAAGCCTCTACTCGCTGGCAGCAGCAGCAGTTGCAGCAGGAACTCGGTTCCGGGTATCGGCACGTCGATGGCGACATTCGTGACGAGTTGCTGATCAAAAACATCTTTGCCGAGTTCGGCGACGACATTCAGCTGGTGATTCACGCCGCCGCCCAGCCGTCGCATGACTGGGCCGCTCGCGCCCCGATGACGGATTTCACGGTCAATGCCAACGGTACCCTGAACCTGCTGGAAGCGACCCGTAAGTATTGTCACAACGCGGTGTTCATTTTCACATCAACCAACAAGGTCTACGGCGACACACCCAATCGTTTGCCGCTGGAGGAAACCGAAACACGTTGGGAAATCCAGGCCGATCACGCGTACCAAAACGGCATCCCGGAAGACATGTCGATTGATCAGTGCCTGCACAGCCTGTTTGGCGCGTCCAAGGTCGCCGCTGACATAATGGTGCAGGAGTACGGACGGTACTTTGATATGCGGACCGCGTGCTTCCGTGGCGGTTGTCTGACCGGCCCAAATCACAGCGGCACACAACTGCACGGCTTCCTCGCCTACCTGGTCAAGTGCACCGTGACCGGTACGCCCTACACCGTGTTCGGATACAAGGGCAAACAGGTCCGTGACAACATTCACAGCTACGACCTGATTCAGGCCTTTGACCATTTCTTCCGCCAGCCGCGGATCGGCGAAGTCTACAACATCGGCGGTAGCCGCTTCAGTCACTGCTCGATGCTGGAAGCCATTCACATCGCCCAGGAAATCAGTGGTCGCGACCTGCAGTACTCGTATGAAGAATCCAACCGCACCGGCGATCACATCTGGTACGTTAGCGACGTCAGCAAGTTCCAGGCCCATTTCCCGGACTGGCAGCTGACCCGCAACATCCACGACATCATTGGTGAAATCTACGAAGCCAATGTCGAGCGCTGGCAGGAGCAACCAGTCAAATGATCGATCGTGGCAGCCACAATCTGCTGGGCGTTCGGATCAATGCCGTCGATTACGAGACCGCAGTCGACCGCATCATCGGTGCCGCGCGGGCTCGCCAGCCATTGGGCGTCTCGGCTCTGGCCGTGCACGGCGTCATGACCGGTGTGCTGGACGAGGAGCACCGTCACCGGTTGAATCAACTGGAGTTGGTCGTTCCCGACGGGCAACCCGTTCGGTGGGGGCTGAACTTGCTGCATCGAACGAAACTGGCTGAGCGGGTCTACGGTCCGCAATTGATGCTGGAAACGTGCGGTGCTGCGGCCGAAGCCGGAGTTCCTGTCTATCTGTTTGGCAGCACGGCTGAGATGCTGGACGATCTGCAAGAGAAACTGGGGGAACAGTTTCCAAAACTGGTAATCGCCGGGTCCCGACCTTCACAATTTCGCACGTTGAGCGCCGACGAGAAATCGGAAATCATCAACGACATCACTGGCAGCGGCGCTGGCATTACCCTGGTTGGACTGGGATGCCCACGTCAGGAAGTATGGGCATACGAGTTCAAGGACCAGTTGAAGATGCCCGTCCTGGCAGTGGGAGCGGCGTTCGCATTTCATGCCGGCCAGCTGGCCCAGGCACCTCCGGTCATGCAACGCTTCGGGCTGGAATGGCTGTACCGTCTGTCTCGCGAGCCGCGTCGTCTGTGGAAGCGGTACTGCTACCTGAACCCTTACTATCTCTGGTTGTTGTCGCTGCAAAAATCCGGACTTCGCAAGTTCGATCCGGACAACACTGCAGCACCATCCAGCGAAATTCTTTACGGCTAACCCGGCCGCTTGTTGCCTGCCTTGAAGATTTGGCCGGCATCTCTGAAAATCGTTTAACTGTGACGCAACGTGTGCGCACAGCCAACGCGATACTGAAATCACCATCGAGGACGTGCCACAGGCCAAATAGCCATGCAACCTGACTATGCAAAACGTCGTCGTAAGTTCCGCAAGCTGCTTAAGCCAGCCGGTGCGAACAACGCCCTGATCACCGATACGGTCAACGTGACCTACCTCACCGGTTTCACGGGCGATTCCAGTTATCTTTGGCTGGCATCGGGTCAGGAGGTGCTGCTCAGTGATTCGAGATATGCGGTGCAGATCGCGGAGGAATGCCCTGGGCTACCGTGTGAAATCCGCACAGCCAAAACCGACTTGATTCAACTGACCGCCCGGGTACTCAAAAAGGGCGGTTCGGGAACTCTGGCCCTGGAGTCGCATCGGCTGACCAAACGCGATTACGACCGCATCACCGACGCCGTTTCGCAGATGACGCCCGTACCCACGTCAGGTCTGGTGGAACAATTGCGGGCGATCAAGGACAAATATGAAATCCAGACCATTCGCAAGTCGATTGCGATTGCCGAGCGCGCTTTTCAGGTGATACGTGCGCAGCTGAGCCCGGAACAAACCGAATT
Organism: Pirellulaceae bacterium; assembly: GCA_051010855.1. GTDB lineage: Bacteria > Planctomycetota > Planctomycetia > Pirellulales > Pirellulaceae > CAJQPP01. The sequence goes on from JBPCVB010000045.1 coordinate 9,164, forward strand.
GCAGGTCGCTCACAATCTCGAACACCAGATTCGGGCATTTGGCGGGACACGTTGCGCGTTCGATCCGATTGTTGGCGTGGGGCCGCGCGGCGCGCTGCCGCATGGCACACCATCCGGTCGTCAAATCGGCGAGTCAGGCTTCACACTTGTCGACTGGGGCGCGCAGTTTCAGGGCTACTCCAGCGACTTGACCCGTATTTTGGTCACCGGTAAAATCTCGGCCAAATTGCGTCGCGTGTATGAACTGGTTTTGCGCGCGCAACTCGCCGCGATCAGACAGGTGCGTCACGGCGCCTCACTGGTCAAGGTCGATCAGGCTGCTCGAAAAACAATTGAAAATGGAGGCTTTGGCCGCAGATTCGGGCACGGACTGGGCCATGGATTCGGACTGCAGATCCACGAAAGCCCCTTTATTTCCCCCTCAGCCAAGGGAGTTTTGCAATCCGGTATGGTGGTGACCATCGAACCGGGCATATATTTACCGGATTGGGG
>JBPCVB010000046.1:0-3972 GCA_051010855.1 Pirellulaceae bacterium
AGATTCCCGTTGCCGATGGCCACGACGCGGTGACCTCGCCAGTATAAATCGTGGATCTTGCGCAATGACGGAAGATCAGCAGCCGCCAGACCCAACAGGACAAACGCCCGCGACGGCAGTTGACTGGCCAGGTCCGAATTGCTGGCCAGTTCGCGAAACACCAGGTGCCGATTAGGCGGAATGATTCGACGCAGTTCACTTTGCCAAACGTATTCGCAATCCACGAAGCAGCAATGCAGCGGGGCGGTTACCAGATCGAGTCGCAGGTCAGTTGCCGGATTCATCAGTTTCCTCCGGTGAAGTTTCCGCACTGCCCTGCTCCGCGTCTGCGGACAGCCGCCGCAGCAAACGCGCCCTGCTGATCCCCAACAGTCTGGCCGCCTCGCTTTTGTTGCCGTCGGCATGAGCCACCGCACGGGCAATCAGTTCGTCTTCGATTTCAGCGAGGAATTGATCCAGATCGATCACCGTTGACTCCGGCCGCGATGACTGGCGATCGGCGCGCAAGGCTATCCGCAAATCGGCCGGCAGATCATCAGTGCGTATCAACGGCGTCGTAGCCTTCCTGCACGCTTCATCCAGCGCTGCAGTCAGCTCCGACAATTCACCCGGCCATGAGTAGCGAACCAGCAGCGACATGGTATCGTCATCGATGCCTGCGAGTTGCCGGTGTCCGGTTTCATTGAATTGCTCGACAATTGCCTGAGCCAGAAAAGGAATGTCACCACGACGCGATGCCAGCGGTGGCAACTCGATGACGATTGTCGACAATCTCGGCCACAGGGCTTCAAGGATCTCGGTTTCGCCGTTGGCAGACGCAGTGGCCAAAAGCGGTAACTCAAAGTCAGGCAGTTTCAGGAACCCCAGTAGTTCCGCCTGGGCCGCCTTGCCCAATCGATCGACGTCCTGCAAAAAAATCCGGCCCAGCGGTTCATCCGGCCACGACTTGTACTGCCGATACAGGTTCTTGATGGTCTCCTGCAGCGATTCGGCGTCGCATAACGCGCAATCAATCGGAATCAGCGGGCCGGTCATTTCCGGACCCGGAGAATAATGAATCAGCGTTGCCAGACTGTGCCGACCGCTGCCTGGTGGCCCTGTAATCGTAACCGGGCAACCGGTTTGTCCGGCCACGTGAACCTGTTGACGAACTTTGTGGGCAGCAGGTGAGTTACCCACGATACGATCGATTTGAATTGCGACGGCTGATTCGAATTGCCACTGGCGAATGGCAGTATGCAATTCACGCGGGTCGGGCGTTTCCTGAGCGATCGATTCAATTGCCGGCCGGTCACATCCAGGGCCATGAACAATTGCGATAACACCGGCATCGGCGGCCTCAGCTTCCGGCAATTCGACGGGATAAAAGGTAGCCTGGCGGTACTCCAGCCCTGCACCGGAGGGCACGGAGACCCATGCCTGACTGGGAGGACCTTTAAAGCTGTCAGGCGGTGGACACAATCCGGCCGCGATTTGACGCGGTAACGGTTCTTCGCTGGACGACTGATAAACGCAAGTCAGCCCGGTCAAAAATTCATCATCCTGACCTGCCCAGCGACACATGGCTTCATTGCAAAACACGATCTTCAGACTGCCGGATACAGCGTAAATCGGCAGCGCTGAGTGCTGGATCAAGCGAAACAACGCGGATCGGGATGTGCGCGATTTGGCCATGAACGAGCGGAACGGTTGCGGACAGTGAGCTTTTCCCAGTCTCGCACGCTCTGGTATAGTGCGCAAAGACCCATTCCTCCTGAGCCGAGCTGGCATGACCCGCGAACCGACTATTTCTGGCGATCGCAAACAGCGTCCGCGCCGACCCCAGCCAGCCGACTGGCAATCAGAAGTAGACAACCGGCTGCGTCCCCAGCGAATTGCCGAGATTGTCGGGCAACGTGACGTTGTGCAACGCGTGGAAATCGCAATCGAAGCCGCTCGGCAGCGTGGTGAGACCTTGGGGCACATTCTGTTTGACGGACCACCTGGACTGGGCAAGACCACCTTTGCCACGTGCATTCCGCGTGAGTTGGGAGTGCCGGTCGAGTTCCTTAGCGGTCCGGGATTGGGCAAACCAAAGGACCTGGTGCCGAGTCTGACTAATTTGCAAAAAGGCCAGGTGCTGTTTATCGATGAGATCCATCGCATCTCTAACGCGGTCGAGGAGTATCTGTACACCGCCATGGAGGACTTCAGGATCGATCTGGTGCTGGGAGAGGGAATCAACGCCCGCACGCACAGCGTCACGCTGCAGCCGTTTACGCTGATCGGAGCCACGACCCGCGCCGGCATGCTGACCAGTCCGTTGCGGGATCGTTTCATTCATCGTGAACGCCTGGGCTTTTACCAAATCGACGAATTGACCGAGATCGTACGCCGCAATGCCGCCAAACTGGAAGTCACCATCGACGATGATGCAGCCACCGAGATCGCCCGCCGCAGCCGCGGAACTCCTCGAGTCGCCAACAATCGATTGCGGTGGATTCGGGACTACGCCCAAACCAGGGCTGACGGGCACATCAATATGGAAGTCACTGCCGATGCCCTGACCATGGCCGAAATCGATTCACTCGGACTGGACGGACAGGACCGCAATTACCTGACGACGTTGATTCGCGTGTGTGCGGGCGGACCCACGGGGATTGATACAATTGCCGCCACTATGAATGCTGCGGTCGATACGTTGGCAGATGAAGTCGAACCGTTCCTGCTGCGCAGCGAGCTGATTTTGCGCACGCCGCGTGGGCGTGTGGCAACGGCCAGGGCCTATCAGCATCTGGACCTGCCGATGCCGCCCCAGATGACGTTGTTCGACTGACGGCATGCCTTTGATGCTCGTTGACAGTCCAGCGGGCGAGTTTTACGATGTTCCGCTGGCATTCCGGCGAGTTTTTCCCCTCATAATCCCTTGGCAAACAACGCGTTTCTGTTTCCGGGTCAGGGCGCCCAGTCGGTAGGGATGGGACAGCAACTGTGTGAACAATTGCCAGCCGCCCGCGAGCTGTTTGACCGCGCCAACGACATTCTCGGGTATGACCTGGCCAACATTTGCTTTGCGGGTCCGAAGGAAACACTCGACGCGACCGAGCACAGTCAGCCGGCACTGCTGGTTACCAGTATGGCAGCCCTGGAATGGCTAAAGCAGCACGATCCTGAACAGATCGATCAATGCAGCGTGGCGGCTGGTTTGAGTCTCGGCGAATACACCGCAATGGTGTTCGCTGATGCCCTGTCATTTGAAGACGGGTTGAAGCTGGTTCGTGAACGCGGTTTGGCGATGCAGGCGGCTGCTGACGCCCAGGCCAGTGGCATGGTCAGCGTTTTGGGCCTGGAGTCCGACAAGGTGGCCGAGTTGTGCGACGCGGCGCGGCAACCGAATGAAATTCTGCAAATCGCCAACTATCTGTGTCCGGGCAATATCGTTGTTTCGGGCCACGTTGCCTCCTGCGAGAAAGTTGCTGAGGTGGCCGAGCAGTTTGGCGCTATGCGGGCGATCCCGCTGGCCGTCGCCGGTGCCTTTCATACGGCCATTATGCAGCCAGCCGAGGAACGACTGGCTGCCGCGCTCGATGCTGTGGAAATTTCACCGCCACGCATCCCCGTGGTTTCCAATGTGGATGCTGAGGCTCACAATGATCCCAATGACATCCGCCAGATACTGGTGCGACAGGTTTGTTCGCCTGTGCAATGGCACGAGTCGATGAATCAGCTGCTGGAGCAGGCTGTGGACCTGTTCTTTGAAGTCGGTAACGGGCGGGTTCTGCGAGGATTGATGAAACGTATTAATCGCAAGGCAAAATGCTCGGGCGTTCCCGAATAGCGCCGAATAGAGTGAACGCTACACAACTCAACAACTACATTTGCGGGACAAGTGGAAATGGAAGGATTTAACGTCGACCTGTCGGGGCAGACCGCCATCGTAACGGGGGCATCTCAGGGGCTGGGTCGCGCTGTAGCGATCGCACTGGGTAGTAG
>JBPCVB010000047.1:0-9069 GCA_051010855.1 Pirellulaceae bacterium
GAGCAGGGGAGGGACGAGCCAGCCGCCGGCCGCACCGATGAACAACGCCCAGGGATCATCTTCGCGGATTTGCACGTCCAGGAAATGCTCGACCAGATCGCCGCGAAGAGCCTCGCGCCCAGCCGCAAACTGTTGCTCGCAGCCTGCCAGGTGATACAGCCACGTGTCGCCAATCGACTTTTTGGGCAGGTATCGCTTGTTGATTTGCTGCTTCGGCATACTTCCCGTTTTGCCCTCGCAATTGGAAGTCATCAGCGTGCTGCCGTCATCGAAAAACGAATAGAACTTGACGCCTAGTCCCATGGGATAAACGACGGCGTCGCCATCGGCTGATTGCAGCAACGAATGATACCAATTGATGTGCAGGGGCGCTGCGTATCGCCAGATTTCATTGCCAAGCGCGCCAAAGAACAGTGCCATCGGTGCCAGCGACAGCCCGTGTTTCGTCTCAAACATCCCCAGTCGCTGAAAGCCCTCCTCTGTCAACACTGTGATCTGCTGCCGGTAGCGGGCCAGGACCTTATCCTCAATTCGGGGATCCTGAATCATCTTCAATTCGGCAAACATGGCGGGGGCTCACGTTGGTGACGGGCTATAAAGACCGCTAACCAAAAGGATTGCGGTATCAAAGCCTGCGACAGACACCGATACCAGGCAAACAGAATCCAGCGAAACCAGCGGTCTTTTGGCGAAGCGTCCTGTGGGAGCCAGCAAGTCAAATGACAGCACAGGTCCAACTCGATCTGCGCCGAAGGGGTTGCCTGACCGTTACAGACTAACTTAACCGGTCAAACCTTGGCAAACAAAACGGTTTTGAGCTTCGTTTTTGTTGTACGAGTAATTCGGCATCAGACGATACGCACGATTGTACGGATATTTTGCTCAACCTGACGACGGACTAAACGACCCATGCGTGCGTCTTTCAAAACTGCCTTTGCGGCCCTGGTGGCCGTAGTTATTGCCTGTTATACGGCTCCTTATGCCTCGGCCCAGTACGCTGGTTCTGGTGGCAATTACAACTCAAGTTGCTCCGGATGTGATTCGGGATACGGCTACCAGGGAACCGGCTATCAAAGCACCGGCTGTCAAACCGGTGGCGCTGCCTGTGGTTCTTCCGGTGCCGGGTACGGTTCCTGCGGTGCTGGATGTGGTACAGCCTGCGGTGGCGGAGCGGGCTGCGGGAGCAGCTACTTTGGTGGTTACCAGGGTGGCGGTTGTAAAGGTGGCGGTTGCCACGGCGGTGGTTGCCATGGCGGTGGTTGCTGCAAAACCAACGACTTTTACTTCCAGGCAGAAGCGCTGTTTCTCTATCGCACTCAGCAGTCGGATTCGCAGTCTCTGGTGCTCGAAAACCAGACGCAGAACGAACTGCTGAACACCGACGACTTCGATTTCACAATGAACGCCGGTGTTCGCGCCACTCTGGGATTGTCCATGGCCAATTGCAAGGCCATCGAGCTGACCTATTTTGGTTTGCAGGATTGGGACGAAACCCGGATCGTTCGCGGCAATGACAACCTGCGAATCCCCGGTGACCTGGCCTTCACCTCGCCGGATTTCCTCAATGCTGACCAGATTCAGGTTGATTATTCCGCCCATATCGACAATGGCGAGGTCAACCTCGTGCACACCAACAGCCGCTTGTCCGTGCTGGGTGGATTTCGTTATCTCGGTTTGAATGAGTTCATGCGGATCAATTCCTTCGACGTCGCCACCGGTGACAGCGACTACATCATTCAAACTGCCAATGACCTGTACGGCGGTCAGCTGGGACTTCGCTTGAACAAGTGCGTGGGCCCATTGAATGTCAGGCTGACGGGCAAAAGCGGCTTGTTCTATAACGACGCATCGCAGCTGCAATGGGTGGCCGATCAAAACGTTGGCAACATTCGCACCAGTCGTGGCGATGACCATACGTCTTCGGCGTGGATCGCGGATCTCAGTCTCGATGCCGGGATTTGCCTCACGCACGCCGTATCGCTACGTGGCGGTTATAACGTGATGTGGATCGATCGCCTGGCACTGGCCCCGGACCAACTGGACTTCAGCGACGCGGCAAACTCCGGCACCGGAATCAGCACCAACGGAAACGCTTTCTTCCACGGTTTCCACGCCGGATTCGAGATCCGCAAGTAACCACGCGTCCGTTCGCAACACACACCAGGGCCCGCACCGGAAAACGGTCGGGCCTTTTTCGTGCGCTACCGGGCTATCCCACGTAGTGCCCGTCGCTGAACTCGGGATCCGCTTCAAAGATCGTATCGACCAACGCGGGATTCAGCGGTGCAAACACGTGCGTGGCAAATGATTTGCCATCGGGTCCCTGGGCCGTGAACAGCTCATCGATCACGCCATCCAGATCATAGTCCTTGACCGCCAAATGGATCGGGGCCCGCAGATTGTGGGCGGGATTGGCATAGGCCGTCATGGCAAAGTCGGCGGCGACAAACGTTGCCGGTGCGTTGATCAACGAGGAACTGTCAAACACGTGCACCAGTGAATTGTAGTTGGCATTGGCGGTATTATTGGCTCCCGCGCCGACCAGTACGTCCACGTTCATGTCACCGTTGACATCGCCCGCTGCCACGAAAATGCCACCCATGAAGTCCGATCCAAACACCTGAAAACGATGCAGCAGACTGCCACCTCCGGCTTGCCCGTCGAAGATGGCGACCTGTGCGATGCGACCCGATCCGGAGCCGGTGATGATGTCGTCGAATCCATCGCTATTGACATCGCCGGTCGCCACACTGACTCCGCCAATGAAGTCCGGTTCGTAGGCAGTAAACGAATCCACCAAAGTCATGGTACCACCGCCGTCGTTGCGGAAAACGCGGACTTCCGACACGCCGCGGCCCGGTGCCGTGACAATGTCGACGCCGCAATCGCCGGTGATATGACCGGCCGCTACGTTCACTCCGCCTACGAAGCTCGTATCGTAGGCGAGAAACTCGGTAATCAGCGAACCGTCGATGCCGTTAAACACTCGCACCAGCGGCGGATGGGTACGGCCGGGCGCGGTGATGATGTCGGGAATACCGTCCTTGTTGATGTCGCCGGTTGAGACCCGCACACCTCCGCGGAAGTCCGGATCGTAGGCAAAGAACTCGAACAGGAAATCGCGTGTTTCCGCATCGTACACTCGCACTTTCGATCCGCCATCGGTCGCATTGTTGGCGTCCGCCCCGGCGGCCAGACGCGCGACGTGATTGAATTTCTCGATGCTGAGGAAGTGCACGTTCTGGAAACCGTTTGTAAACGACCAGAAGCCGTCGCCTGCGTCCGGATCGGTCAGGGTCAACATGCGACCTGAGGCCGGATCAGCGATCAACCGCAGGAAATCGCCCTCACAGGCGCAGGCGATGTCGTCTTTGGTTGGCAAGTTCCCGTCGATCACATAGCGTGTATTGAAAGATGGAGTGACCTCGAAAATGTTTTTCTGGTCCGTGCCCTCGACACGCAGCACTTCGGTCGTGCCATCGTACGTGATTCCGGCGAATTCGGGGCGAGGCAGGGAACTGGCATCGGGCAGGTTGACTACCTGGGTGGGGTTAATGCGGTAATCGAAGGCGCCAACCGCGGCACGGTCATTGACGTTGATGCGGTCGAATCCGACGCCACCAATCGCGAGCACAGGACCCTGAATCAGACTCAGGTTACCGTCATTGGCGACCACGCCCGAGCCCACATTGATCTTGTCATTACCGACGCCCCCGCGGACATCGGTGAGCGTGGTCATTGGCCGTGTTTGTCGCACGAGCACATTGTCGTTGCCTGCTTCGGTATTGATGTCAAAGTCGACGATTCCCGCAGTGTTGTCGACGACAACGCGGTCGTTGCCCGTCCCGGTGTGAATGCGGGCTGTCGCAGATGATGCTCCGCCCACTGTAATTTCGTCGTTGCCGCCCAGCGACATAATGTCCAGCGTTTCGGTGCTGGGGTCGTAGAAGACGCGATCGTTACCGCGCCGCAACGAACCAAATTGCGAATCGATTTCATCGACGACCCCGTCAATTCCCAGTGCCGTCAGGCTATCTGCACCCGCCGGGCCGCTGTCCCGGGCCACCACCAACCGTGACGTGACGATTAGCTGGACTACATATTCGTCCGATCCAGCACCGGCGTCCAGTTTCATGGGGCCCAGGGCATCTGCCCTGGTTTCAATGCGATCGTTTTCGCCGCCCGTCTCGATGACCAGCGAGTTGGTGGCCGCAAAGGATTGCACGGTAATATTGTCGACCTCGGTATCCGAGCCCTTGATCAAGACGCCCTGGAGGAATCCATTCACGCTAAAGCTGTTACCCACGTAATTGATCGTAGCCGGCGCGATGCCCGTGATTGCAGAATCCGTCACAACGACATTGTTATTGCCCGTACCGGTCACATCCGCCACAGTCAGCTGGCTGCGACCACTGCCGCCGTCAACATTGACCGTGCCGTTGATGGCCGAGACATTGCCGTTGCTCGATGGAGCATTCGACGACAAGATAAACCGGTCGTCGCCGGCGTTGCCATTCAAGTTCACTTCAAAGCTGGTGGCCTGAACATAAAAGAAATCCCGGGCTGAACCGCCGTTGAAGGTCTCGAAATTGGACAGGTCGATGGTTACAGGACCTCCGACGATGTACATGTTGCTGTTGTTGTTGATGTTCCATTGCGAGAGCTGATTGAGACCGGTAACCGAATCAGTCGTTCCAGCAGCGCTGCCAATGATTTCATTAATGGAGGTAAACATGTCACCCAACGGCGTGCCGGCAGGCAGATTGCCGTTGAATCCATTGACCGTTCCATTGGCCGTCAGCACCACGTCCTGGGAACCCAGTGCCGAAAAATCAAGCGTATCGACACCGGCGCTGCCAATGATATCGTCCAGAACCTGACCGCCATTGAACACAAAGGAATCGTTGTCGGCTCCACCACTGGCGTCGTCGTTGACCATGCCGCCATTGAAATTGAAGATATCGTTGCCATCGTTGCCGAACAGGTCATTGATCTGACCGCCGCCCTGAACGGTAAACGTATCGACCTGGTTGCCACCCAGCAGGTTTTCAATTTCGCTGAAGGCCACGTTGGCCGTGCCGTTAAGGGTGCCGGCAAAGGTTCCGTTGACTACCCAGATGTTGGCTGCGCCGGGTCCCTGAAGGTCGTCGAGTATTGGCGTGGCGTTCAGATCATCTCCGCCCCGCACTTCAATGGCGGCCGTTACACTGCTTCCGATTACAATCCGGTCACCGTCAAACCCCGCTTCAATCAGAATTCCGTTAGGCACGGCCTGATTCAGAAACGCAACCGCTGGACCGGCCATCGTTGAATAGGTGTTGTTGGTAAATGGCTGTACCGTAATGTTCACATTTCCGGCCCCGGCATCAGTAATCGTAATGATGTCTGCGGCGCCTGTTCCGGTTACGTAGAACGGTGATCCGGCGGCGAGTCCAATATTGGCACTGAGCACGTTGAAAGAGTTTTGCGTTCCGCCACCGATGTTCACGCCGTTGCTGACCTGCGTGGGCACTGTGTAACGCATAAAATTCAGGAAGTCGCGACCCCAAATGCGATTGTCACCGAGCGAATTCATGGCGGCATCGGTGCCGGGTACACCCATAACGCTGCTGCGTGTTCTAAGCTCCGATGTCTGCCCGTCTACATGCCGCAAGCCCCATGTGTGACCAGCTTCATGAACCACCGTGCGGGCAGTCATTCGCGCCGCGAATTCATAGGGATTGGTAGATGTGTTGACCAGCGGCTGCAAGGTAGCCGATGCGAGGATCTGTCCCAGAAAGGCAAAGCCCGTATTGTCCTGCGTATTCCCGATGTCCAGGGGTGCCCAACCAAAGGCGCTGCAACTGCCATTGCAATTGACGAGGTCCACGTCCGAGTCCGATACCCCCGCGGCCACGAGATAGGCGTCTTGATTAGCGGTACTGAACACCGTTGCATTGATTCCGGCAAGGTTCGCCGAATTGACTTGCTGGATCGTTACGTCAAACGGTTCCAGCATCCGGTTGGCGATCACCAGGATTCGGCTGGCAAACGTCTGGGCCTCGGCAGCGCTTACGGTGCCGCTTGTATCAATGTCGAACATCCCGCCGTACGCGGCGTTGACGTTGTTCAGGTCCGTGGTCAGCGACGTGATGATATGGTCCGCGGCGCCGGGGAAGACCTGGGGGCCGTTGACACTGGCGCTGTCGACGTTGTTCATCGACAACTGTCCGCCGGCGAACGCGAAGCCGAAATCGACGAACAGGGTAGAGGCAAGGACCCGGCGGTCTTCCAGTTTTTCAAACTGACCGAAGTCATCGCGCTGTGCGGAGCGCGAGACGCGCAGCGGCGAACGCCGATGATGATGGTGGCGGCGCGACATGGCAAGGATTCCGAAGCTGGTGATTTTGGTGCGCGGCCGGTTCAACGCAGTGAAACGAGCTCAACTACCATCTTAGTTTGGCAGCTTCGGAACACAACAAAATCAGGTCGGACAATCCGCACATACGCAACAATCGCGCAGGCAAAATACGCAGGCTTTGAGGGCGTTGTTCCGGTGTCCTACCGCACGCGGCACTGGAAGCGAATGATTCCGCCGCTTGCCGGGTCGACGGGCGCCTCAATTTCCCACCGCAGGGTCTGCGAACCTTCGCGATTGGGCTCGGCAATAAACCTCGCCGGCAATGAACACTCTGCCGAACCGGGCACGTAGTCCAGTCGCGGAGTCAGATTGTCCAGCACCGTGACGTTACCGATCGGCAAGGCGCCAATGTTGTCAAAGCGAATCGTGAAGTCGACGTAGTCACCTGGTTTGGCAACATCGGTCGAAGCGAGTTTGACCAGACGCAATTGCGAGTTGGTTTCTGCCTTGATATGCACGGTCTCGCGGGCTTCGTCGACATTGTTGGCGATCAGGATCAACGTCTTGTCCACGGTTGTCTGTGCAGACATGGTGGTCTCCCATGCACCAGCGCGTTGCATGGCGATGGCCAGACGACCCTTCTCGCGATTGTCGAATACTCCGGTGCGAACCAGACGCAGATTCTCATACGTCTTGAGCCGGCCATCGAATCCGCGAATCAGCGTCATTTGTTCGGCAATGATCCCGCCTTCGCGGTTTTCCAGTCCACCGGCCAGCAGATTGCTCTGATGACGGCCCGGCTGCAGGTTTTGCATCGTCGTGCTGGAGAAGTCGGTGTGTTGTGACGCAGCGAGTTCGGTTTCATCACCCAGCCGGCTGGTCATGTTGGCGAACCGGGTGCGGCCCAGACCATCGATCTTGCGGATTGCCGCAAAGCGTGGCGCGTAGATAGCGACGCGGTTGCTCGGCTCGATCACTCGCTGACCGTCCAGGGTATCGAAATGAGCAATCGTGTCTTCGGCATCCAGCCCGTCGATACGCCATGCCTGGCCGGTATCACGAATCACGGACTGAAAATCGCGATCGCCACCGTCCAGCAACATTTCATCCGGCCACGGCTGACACATTGGTACCGCGTTGGCAAACGCCTGCTCGGCCGGCAACATCTGAACAACCGATTGCTCCGGCACGACAAAAGGTTGCGGAGCAACTTGCCTTTCCACCTGGGGTACCACTTGCGGATTGACTACTTCACCCGGTATCGCCAACGAGTCCTGACGTTGGGTCGCATGTGGTTGGCCCGTGATGATTGGCTGGGACACCGGTGGTTGCATGGCGGGTTGCGGTTGAGGCTCAGCGCCGGCGGCCAGCTCGATAACGTTATCCAGACCCGTGTTGTTCTGCACGCCTTTGTCATTCAGCGACCACGACTCGGGCACGTCGGTCGCCGTTTCCGTTGACGGATCGGACGCCGCCGTTTCGTCCATCGATTGGGTTACCGGTTGGGAATCGGGTACAGGAACCGGTCGAGTTTGTTGGGGAGCAGACGCGACACCCTGTCTTGCAGGAACAGGAATGTGAGGCGCGGGTGCCGGCTCCTGGGGTTCATCGGGTACAACCGGTTCCCAGTGGGCAACTTGCCGTACAGCTGACTGGCGAGTGCCGCCAGACGTTTCATCGATCACACCTGGCGGGAGGGTTTCCAGTGGATCGCGATTAAACGGATCGTTGTCCGGATTGACTTCGTTCATTGCCGACTCGAACCACATCAACGGCGGAGCACCAAAACCAAAGCCATCCAGTTCACCCTGTTCGGGAACACGTGAACCAACGCGAACAATGACCATGGGCCGGCCAAATTTTTCAGCAACGCGAATCGGATCCTCTCCGACGCCCACGTCAAAAAACGGCTGATCGGCCGGAGTCCGTTGTTCAGGAATAGCTGTACGCGGATTTTCCAGATAGATCACACGTGTCACCAGATTTCCATCCATGGCAGGCAGTAGGTCGGCCAGTGGAATGTGCACAGGAATGGCGCATTTGACTTCCTGACCCTGAGGCGGAAACAGACGGCCGAGGATCTCAACGCTTGGATACAGTTCCTTGCCGGGGTGACCCGGGACTCCCGTAACACGCAATCGGTACACAGAACCAACCATCATGCCCGCAACGGTTTGACCCGGGGACGTCGGCTGAAATAGTCCATCAGCGAATACGGAAATTTCGGCACCTTCCGGACCGACAAACTCGATCGGCTGAAAGTAACCCTGCATGGCTTGGCGGGCCAGCATCTTGCGATGGGCCACCATGCCGGGCGGCATCCCGTAGTCGTACAGGTAATGACGCGAACTGGACCCGCCATAGGCGGATTGCTGTGCCTGGAGCGATGCCGTGCCGGAACCAGCCAGCAGGGCCAGTCCCAGCAAACCGGGCAGCCAGATTCTTCGCAGTTGTCCTGAAAATCGGGAGGAGTTGTGCATCATTCTGTTCGCCCTGAAGTCGTTAAAAAAAACAAAAGCCGCGTCTGCATCGACGCAGAATCGCGGCTTTGTTGTTTATCTGCTTGCCCGCTTCCGCCTAGCGGCAGTATTGGCAACCCTGTCCACCGCAGTAACCACAATCGCGGATGTTGCCGTGAACCATGTCCGACGGCGGCTGAGCATTGTAGTGCGGCGGACGGATGGTCTTTTCGTTAATCAACACGGTGTCAGCAGGACGCGGATAGGTCA
>JBPCVB010000048.1:0-4650 GCA_051010855.1 Pirellulaceae bacterium
GATCGTTCCTGCATTTTCATGACATTCGTTATGAAATTGGAGCACTTGTAGTCATGGGAAATCACTGCCATCTGACAATGCGGCCGTTCGACGGATTCGATCTGGAGAAAGAGCTCGGTGCGATCAAGAGAACAACATCGCGTTTCGTGTATGATCGCGAAGCGACCAGCGATATTCCGCATCCATGCCGTTGGCAAGATGAGTCGTACGACCGGATCCTTCGCGATGAAGAACATCTCTATCGGGTGATACAGTACATCGGCCGCAACCCGTACGCGGACGGAATCGAGAAAAGTCGTTGGCACCGCTGGATTAATCCTGTGTGGCGTCAAGCCAAATGGGATTTCGAGGTCCAGTAGGTCGGGACAATGTCCCGTCAGTCGTATGGAATTCTCGTTCAGACGGGACAATGGTCCCGTCCTACGTTGTTGGAGGCGTTGCCGAAGAAGAAGTTTCGATCATGTCCTTTTGATCGCTGGAACCACGTCGCTCCAGCACCAGACGAATAGGCACTTCGCCAAAACTCAGAGTGTCACGCAATACGCCCAGCAGGTACCGCCGGTAAGTGTTGTCGAATGCGTCGGGGTCATTGCACTTGAGTACGATCGTGGGCGGTGCCACGCCGATCTGGGTGGCGTAGTAAATCTTGGGGCGACGTTTCCGATTGGTCAGGGCCGGCGGATGATTTTCCAGAGCCATACGAATCAACCGATTGAGTTCGCTGGTGGAAACGCGATCCCGCGATTGCTTGTACAGCATCTGGGCGTGATTCAGCATCTTTTTGGCGTTCTTGCCGGTTGTGGACGTAATGAAGGCGATCGGCACATTCCACAGCGTCGTGAAATTGTCACGCAAGTAATCAGCCCAGCGTTCGGTCGGCATGTGCTCCGCCATCAAGTCCCATTTGTTGACCACGAGAATACAGGGTTTGTAGTGGGATTCGATGTAATTGACGAGCTGCCGATCGACCTTGCTAATACGCCGGCTGGCGTCAAAGAACATCAGCACCACGTCGGCATGCCGGATCGAGCGTTGCGCGCGGTGTGTGCTGTAAAATTCGATGTCGGTGCGTACGCTTTTGCCTTTGCGCAGTCCCGGCGTATCGATGCCGACGAAGGTCTTGCCGTCCATTTCAAACCGCACATCGACGCTGTCCCGCGTCGTACCAGCGACCTCGCTGACAATCATCCGCGGCGAATCGACCAGCGTATTGATAAAAGTACTTTTGCCAACGTTGCGTTGCCCCACGATGGCAATCTTCATCTCGGGTTCTTCGACTTGTTGCAACGGCATATCCGACAAGTCGCCCAGCGAATCACACATGCGATCCAGCAACACGTACTTGTTGCGGCTGTTTTGAGCACTGATCAGCAGCGGGTCGCCCAGGCCCAGGCGAAAAAACTCGTTGGCCTCGATGTCGTACTTCTCGTGATCAGTCTTGTTGGCAACCAGAATCAGTGGTACGTCCACGCCACGCAACCGTTTGGCGATCCGCTCATCCAACGCTGTAATGCCTTCCCGCGTATCGACGACGAACACCAGGATGTCGGCAGTGGCAATGGCGTAGCTGATTTGCTCTTCGATCTCGTCCGACAGGTCATCCACGTCGTTGATGCCGATACCGCCGGTATCAATGATCTCGAAATAGCGGTCTTCATATTCCAGCACCCGCGTCATTCGATCGCGAGTGACTCCGGCCACATCATCCACGATGGCCAGACGCTGACCGGCCAGCCAGTTGAAAATGCTGGATTTACCCACATTGGGACGGCCGACGATGGCTACTTGCGGAAGCGACATGATGGGAGAAACTGGGTGAATGAATCTTCTCCCTCGGGGAGAAGGTGGTTTCCTGGTTTACGCCAGGAAAGCGGATGAGGGCAGACATGACCGAGCAGTGACTCTGGGCGCGTACATGTTGCAAACAGTGTATGCCCTCACCCGTCTGGTCGATGAATCGCCCAGCCACCCTCTCCCCGGGGGAGAGGGCAAATGCGCGTTCGATTGTTTCACAAGACCCTCAAAAGTCAAACCACGTCCCATGGCGGAAACGGATTTACGGCAGGCAGCCATCAATTACCTCCGCGGATTGCGGGATGCGGGCATCTCCGATTTGCCTGCGACCGCCGAAAACCGACTGCACCAGCTGGTACTCGAGTCGGCCGCCGAATATGAAATCGCGTCGGCTCCCGAACCGGTACCGGTTGCTGTGCAGGAATCACCGGCGGAAGCGCATCGGTCACCGCCAGCCGCGCCGCACGCCCCGCCAGCCAGTTCCGGGTCCTTGTTCAAAACGGGGGCAACCGACCGGTTTGGCCCGACGCTCGATCGGTCCGCGCGAATTGTGGCCCTGCAAGTCCTCGAGCAAGAAGTCGCCGCGTGCCAGCGGTGTGAAGAGCTGGCCCGCTGTCGAAAACAAACGGTTTTTGGAGTCGGCAACCCAACGCCACGACTGGCGTTTTTCGGCGAGGGGCCCGGCGCGGACGAGGATCGGTTGGGCGAGCCTTTTGTGGGTCGCGCAGGCGAGCTGCTGAACAAGATCATTGCCGCCTGCAAAATGGCCCGCGAAGACGTGTATATCTTCAATGCCGTCAAATGCCGGCCGCCCGGCAATCGCAATCCACACGACGCAGAGCTGAATTTCTGTCGCGAATACTGGGAGCAGCAACTGGAAATCCTCCAACCGGAGTTCATTTGCTGTCTGGGTTCGGTCGCCGCACGGACGTTGCTGAATACCACCGACAGCGTGGGCCGTATGCGGGGCAAGTTCCACAAATACCGGGGCAGCGAGGTAGTCGTTACCTATCATCCGGCGTATTTGCTGCGTACGCCCACCGCCAAGGCAAAAACGTGGGACGACATGAAAATGCTGATGGACCGAATGGGCATCGAGTATTAGGTTCCGGTAGCGAAATCAGGTCGCGGTAGCGAATTACGTGGGAGGGCGAGGGATCCGTCCGAGCCTATAAACCGCAAAGTAGCTCGGACGGAGCCTCGCCTTTCCGCCCTCCCATTGAAAGTCGATAGTTACACCTTCATCGCTACGATCGGCAGAACCCTACCACCGGACGATGGTGGGAATCTCTGTACGTTATCTGAAAAATAGCCAATCTCCGGGTTTTCCGGTCCAAGGAGGTTTGGAGAGCCTTGACCCGCACCATTTTCCGATATTTTCTTGCCCGCGCAGTTTCCCGCAATTAACATTAAATGAGTATTTTTCGCATGTATTGTCCGCAGGCCACAGGGGCGGTCTGCGGTCATCAGGTGACATTGTCACCGATAGTTTTGCCCAGGGCGTGATAGCCGGATTACCAGAGAAGAACGCTTCGCTCATCCTGCGCCACTGGCTTTTTTGGAGGAACCAAATGACGAGTCGCATGATTCGTACCCGATTCATTGCCATGCTGTCCGCAGTCTTCGTGGTCACGGCAGGGCATATTGCTCAGGCGCAGGTCGTTAACTTTGTACCTGCCGGTATCGAAATTGACGCGGAAGGCGTGATGCGAACGCGGGTTTATCCCGACCAGACCGGCGATCTGACGCGTCAGCGATATCAGGCTGCCCAGCAAACCTTGTCAGCCGATCTGCAGACGCCGAGCGAACTGCGCAAGATCTCGCTGAATCGCCTGGAAGCACATATCGCCGATTTGCTGGCCAACGGCGAAGGCCTTGATGATGCCGTTCGCAATCTGGCTGGCCTGACGCAGATCACTCACGTTTTCTATTACCCCGAGACAGGCGACATCGTGATTGCCGGTCCGGCTGAAGGATTCTATCAGGACCTGTCAGGTCGCATGGTCGGCATGAGGACCGGCAAGGCGATCATGCAACTGGAAGACCTGCTGGTGGCCTTGCGGGCGTTTGCTCCGGAACAGCCTTCGACGGGCGTTATTGGTTGCTCAATCGATCCGACTCAGGAAGGCCTTGCTAATTTCCAGGCAGCGGTCACCGAGATGTATTCACAGGCTCGATCCAACCAGCTCATCATTGCCGGTAATGAAAACGCGATTATGGACACGCTGCGTGAATCGCTCGGCAAACAGGTTGTCACGATTCAGGGCGTTCCGGCCAATTCACATTTCGGTCGCGTTCTGGTCGAAGCCGACTATCGCATGAAGATGATTGGCATCGGTCTGGAAGAGCCGCCGGTGAACATTCCCAGCTGGGCCGAGAAAGTCAAACCGCGTCAGGTTTCGCGTAACGCCCTGCAGCGCTGGTACTTCACTCCCGATTATCAACGAATCAGTGTCAATCCGGACGAAACGGCGATGCAACTGGTAGGTGACGGCGTCAAGTTGATCGGTGCCGATGAACGAGTCGCAACCGACGGAACGCGCTCCAGTGGTGGCGGCGTCGATCGGGCCAGCCGCAACTTTACCCGTACCTTTACCGAAAAGTATGGCCAGCTGGCTGAACGCTCTCCTGTGTTCGCCGAGCTGCGTAACCTGATGGACATGACCATCGTGGCCGCGTTCATCAAGGAAATGGATTACTATGGCCAGGCCGGCTGGGATATGCCGCTGTTACAGGACGAATCGCAACTGTCGGTAGAAACATGGCAAACCCCGACTCATGTCCAACCGGCCATCAACGGCATTTGGAAAGGCAACCAGTTTGCCACGCCGATCGGCGGTGGAGTCAGCATTCAGC
>JBPCVB010000049.1:0-2561 GCA_051010855.1 Pirellulaceae bacterium
GTACGGACTAATCAACCTCGCTACTTTCTACGAGGGCATCACCAGGAACCCGAGCTACCGGCCACGGTTTCGTTACAGTCACTGGATGACGTCGCTGGCCGGCGCGATTGGCTGTATTGCCGTGATGCTTCTGATCGACTGGCGATGGGCACTGGCGTCGATGGTGATGATGGCGGCGATTCACTATTACATCGGCCGACGCGAGATTGAGGCTCGCTGGGGCGACATCAACAGCGGATTGCTGTTCGAGCGCACTCGCAAGAACCTGCTCAAGCTGGAAGAGGAACTGTATCACCCCAAAAACTGGCGACCAATCATTCTGGCCCTCGCCGGGGCGGGTTGGGATCGGCCACATCTGGCCGTTTACGGACACTGGCTGACAAATGGACACGGTATCTTGCTGCTCGGTCAGGTGATCCATGGCGACCTGGAAAACCGCATCGAGCGTATCGAAGGTCAGGAAGAAGTGCTGCACCAGTTTGTGCGCAAGCAAAATCTGGAAGCGTTTCCCTCAGTCGTAGCGTCAAGTAATCGGGCGGAGGGCATCGAAAGTCTGGTTCAGTGCCAGGGGTTTGGCGCATTGCGACCCAATACCGTGTTGGTCGGCTGGCCCTCGTCGGTCGACAAGGCCGAGTCATTCGGGGCGATGCTGCGTGTGATCTCCCGACTGAAGCGCAGCATCGTCGCTGTGCGATTGTCGCAGGAAGTCAGCGAGACCGATCCCTGGCAACCAGGTGCCGGTACGATCGACGTGTGGTGGCGCGGACAGAAAAACGGTGACCTGATGTTGTTGCTGGCCCATCTGTTTACCTTGAACCCGGAATGGCGACACCGTCCCATTCGGCTGATGCGAGTCATCGAGAATGAGGCTGGCGTCGATGAAGTCACCCGGCACCTGAACGAACTGATTACCGAATCGCGGATCACGGCCACTGCCCGTGTGGTTGTCAGTGATAACACGAGGGCCGCGATTCGCCGCGAGTCAGCGTTTTCCGCGTTGACCATTCTGGGGTTCGATCCACCGGCTGAAGGATCAGAAGTGCCGTTCTACGAGGTCATGGATATTCTGGCTTCCGAGACGCAACGAGCGATCTTTGTCAGCAGTGCCGGCAAGATGAGCCTGCATTCGTAATGACGTGGAGTGACAACCATACCGGATCCATTAAGTGGCGTGTTATTGAGAACCGCAAATTGGCTGGCAAAAACACAACGAGCGCATGGGTTCGCATGGTGGCAAGCCGGGCAGGATCGGGTGGCCATTTGGGGGTGAACCTGATACCATTCGTGCTGGTCATTCAAAACGACCATTCGGGCTGTGGCGTAGTCTGGTAGCGCGCCTGACTGGGGGTCAGGAGGTCGCTGGTTCAAATCCAGTCAGCCCGACTCTTTTGCAAAGACTCACGACAAGCACGTGAGTCTTTTTTTGTATTGACCGTACTCACGCATCCGTGGCGATTTCGATGTTGAGCTGCGTCCCCTTCTCCTTCGCTGAGAATGTGCCGAAGAATGTCGCGATTATGTCGCCATGCCGGTAGAATAGTTTTTGTGGCATCTAATGCTGCTAAACTTTGCTAGTTAGACGAGCAACACCGATCCCAAGGGACAAATGGGGCAGGAATGAAAACCGTCTCGCCAATTCTGGTTGCGTTTCTATTCGGCGTGGTACTGCCGGCTGAAAGTTCGTTTGCACAGGATGAAAAACTGCCTTCGGCGGACACGGTCCTTCAAGACTACATCGACGCGCTGGGTGGCGAAATGTTGATATCAAGTCTGGAGTCGATCCAAATCAACGGCAAATTCTCCGGTCCGTCATCCGGTGAAATGAAGTTCTATTACGATAAAGGCAAAGCGCGAGTGAATTTTTACGTTGGCGACGATCAGTCTCAACAAATCGCATATTGGTTTGACGGGGAAGTCGTGTGGCATCGCAACGGAAATGTTGTGGAACTGCTCGAAGGTGCGGCGGCAGACAATTCACTGGAGAGCACGGTTTCGCCGACCATCGCACTTTACTGGGCCGAATACCCGGGGACCGTGCGGGTCGTCGATCGCGTCAACATCGACGACGTCGAAGCCATTCACTTGCAATTTACTTCGGAACATGGCACGGTTTTCGACCGATATTTTGGCGTCGAATCCAGGCTGTTAATCAAGTCGGTTTTTCACGACACTCAACAAGAACGCACCATCACCAATTCATACGAATATCAAACGGTTGATGGAATCAAATTTATTTCAAAGAAGAAACAACATCACGTGCCCGGTGACTTCATCTTTGATTACACGTACGACGACGTGGATATTAATTCCGACGTGGATGCATCGAATTTTGAGCGTCCGGATGACTTAGAGGACCAATTGGAACGTCGCAATTGACATCCGCTCATCGCCGTGCGGAGCACGCCGGTTTGCGTGAAAATTTGCCTGACGGCCGACAACCGGGCCTGCGATCACCCGGTGCGTATTGGGGATGTGCAATGATGGGTGGAAACGCGATTCCAATTTGCTTTTCGTTTGTCGATGTCCCTGCAGTTCTTCCCTGCTGCTGAGCTCCCAAGCTG
>JBPCVB010000050.1:0-2692 GCA_051010855.1 Pirellulaceae bacterium
AATCAGCGATTGCGCGACTCGTTATGACTGCGGCAAGTGGAAAACCGTTACCAATCGGTTTGCCCAGCACCACAATGTCAGGTGCCACGCCCTGCGCTTCAAATCCGTACATGTGCGATCCCAGCCGGCCGTAGCCAGTTTGCACCTCATCGGCAATGCAAACACCGCGAGCCGCGCGTACACATTCGTAAACGGCGGCCAGGTAACCGTCGGGCAACATGATTTGTCCGCCCACGCTGGGACAGGACTCGGCGATGAAGCCGCACAGCGGGCCGTCGGTTTGTTCGATTGCTGTCGCGACCTGTCGCGCATACATCGCTCCAGCTGTTGCCGGGTCCGTGTACTCGCCGCGGTAGATGTCCGGCAAAGGCACCACATGAACCCAGTCGGGAGCGCCGCTACCGCCGGGTCCGTCATGTTTGTACGGACTGATGTCGATCAGCGTGGTCGAGTGACCGTGATACGCGTCTTGCAGCACAATCAAATCCCGTGCGCCGGTAGACGTTCTCGCAAGTCGCAACGCGAGCTCGTTGGCTTCCGAAGCCGAATTCAAGAAGTAACAAACGTCCAGACCGTCGGGCAACGTTGCGACAATCCGTTCAGCCAGCTCGTTGATCTTGTCGTGAAGGTATCGGGTGTTGGTATTTAGCAACGAAACCTGACGCTGCACTGCCGTGACAACATCCAGGTGACCATGACCGACATGAGGCACATTGTTATAGGCATCGAGATAGCGGCGACCCGTTTCATCGAACAAATATTGCATCCAGCCACGCAGGATCTTTAACGGTTGCTCATAACTGATCGCCAGGCTGGGCCCAATCAGCCGATGCCGTTGGTTCAATGTCTGTTGTTTGGGCGGAGCTTTTTGCGGAAAGCACTCCTGATGAATGCCCAGCACCAGGTTGGGGTCCGGCGAAACGGCTGACCAGGTGTCTGCCCGGGATGCGCGGGCCACACCGGGGAACTCGTGACCCAGATCCAGCAGATCAACCATTAACTGAAAGTGCAGGTGCGGCGTCCAGCCTCCGTTGACTGCCGGCGTACCCAGTGCAGCAAAGATTTGGCCGCGTTCCACCGTATGTAAAGGCGGGAATGAAGCGAAGGATGCCGGATCGAGGTGCCCGTACAAGGTGTAAAACACTTCGCCCCTATCGGTCGAATGCTGCAGGATCACGAGACCGCCGTAATCGAGCGGCTTGTCGATCACCGTGGCACAAAATACTTCGCCGTCGAGCGGTGCGACAACGGGAGTCGCGGCGGGCGCAAATATATCCATCCCCAGGTGAACCGTACGGCACTCGTCGGCCAAATCGCCGTCGTTGGTGAAGTGAGCAGAGGTATACAACAATCGTGGTTCAAGGTACTGGCCGATTCCCAACGTCGCCCGATTGCGGTGGATCGCGAGGTTGATTAGTGCCGTTAGGTGCGGTTCGGAGACAGCGTCAGGATTGCCCACAATCAGCGGGCTGTCGACACCCAGATTCAATACCGTGGTTTCAAATGGTGCCGGTCGCTCGCCAGTCATTTCCGGATTAACCGGAAACGCGAATTCGTGCTGATGCTGTTGCAGCCATCCACAAATTGCTCCAGCGCGTGGCTCTGCCGGCAAACCCAGAGAGTGACGAAAGTGCGCGTGTGCAAAGGCAAACGGGATCTCGAGCAGCCGTGGCAAGGTGTCGCGAATTGCGGCCTGGCTAATTTGCAGATACGGATCGTCGGGGCGCGCAGAGGTCTGTTCGGCAGCTACTGCTGCGCTTTGACAAAGTCGCAACCCGGCCAGGCCCCAAATCGTGGCAATTTCATTTTCGTTTAGTGGTCGCTGCGCGTGATACGATGGCAGAAGTGCAGTGGCTGCGTCGAGAGGATCGTCTTGACCCAACATTGCGTAGGCAATTGCCACAGACAAATTTCCCACGGTCCACGAGAACACTGCGTCGCCAAAATCGACCAGTCCTGCGACCGCCCGCGAATGACATTGGCCAGGTGGGGGAGCTGCGACCACAATATTTCCGTCATTGGCATCATTATGGATGACGGAACGAGACAACCCGGCCAGCCGCGGACTGGTGTGTTTCTCAAAGTGTGAAACGAACGAATCGATATGCTGATTCAAAACAGCGTCGGTGATCATTGACAACCGCTGCTGGATCACAGCCGGACCCGCTGCCAGGTCCCAATGGAAATCGCGGTGAAACGCCGGGTGATCAAAATCGGCAAGCGCCGCATCAAGCTGGCCGAGTTTGTCGCCGAGATCGGATAGCAAGTCTGGGGTGTAATAGTTGAGTGACGCCATTGTGCGACCGGGCAGGAAACTGACCAGGCGAGTGAGCCACGTCGATTCCTCGTGATCAACGGCAACAATCTCCTCGCCATCGATGGTTGTCATGACGCGAGGACAAAAGTCGACAGAACCGGCGACGTGAGACAGGAGTGCGTTCTGTCCTGCGAGAAATTCGCGAGATTCCGCGCTGTTGGAAATTTTCAGCACGAACTGCTGGTCGTCGACGCCGGTGATTAGAAAATTCTGGTCGCGTTCGCTGGCCAGTTCGGTGCAGGCCGTGACCTTGTTGCCGAAATGGTCTCCGACCAGATCGTTTGCTTTAGCCAAAGAGAATGATGGTTTGGTGTCGAGGATCGTCATCGTTAGGGTTGGTTGCCTTCACAGCATCGTTCGCTGATCGCTCCGCGG
>JBPCVB010000051.1:0-7802 GCA_051010855.1 Pirellulaceae bacterium
GATCAAGGGCTCGCACGCAGCCCTGCCCGATCCCGAAGATGAGTCTGTATGCGGGTTTCGGCGGTTGTACCTGGCCAGCGAATTACGGGGCAGCCACTGGGGGAACGACTTGATGCAGGTCACCATCGATTGGGCCCGCGATCGCGGATTCCGGGAAGTACGTTTTTGGTCTGATTCGCGTTTTGAACGCGCCCATCGTTTCTTTGAAAAGTTTGGCTTCCGTCGCGACGGACGCGTGCGCGAAATGCACGATAGCCACGAGACGTACTCGGAGTACTTTTTCAGTCTGCAGCTGTAGCGGCCGGGTCAATACAAGCCCGAAGCGCCACAGGATCTTTCGTCACGAAATACAAGTCGTTAGTATTGGTCACTTGCGATGCACAATAGCCCGAAGCGCCAGCGAGGGACTACGAAGGAAAACCCTCGCTGGCGCGTCGGGCTAGTGATGCAAACCGATTGGTTTACGTCGATTGACGAAAAATCCTGGCCAGCGAGGGTAACATGCAATTACCTTGCTTGCGCTGCGGGCTATTGATCGCGGGGAGCGCACCGGCCAGAGGTCTACTTGATGATTTCGACCAGTTCGAGGTCGTAGATCACAACCTGATTGGGTCCGACGACGGGCGGATTGCCCTGCACACCGTAGGCCAGCTCACTGGGCACGACCAGTTTCCATTTGTCGCCGACTTTCATCTTTTGCAGCGCTTCCGAAACACCGCGGGTCCAGGCACCGACGGTCATGTTAACCGGCTGGCCGCCCGAGGTTGTTCGTACGACTGTGCCGTCGACGAACATTTCGGTGAGGTGGATCTTGACGCTGTCAGTTATCCGTGGCGAGTCGCCATCGCCTTCCTCCAACACGGAATACTGCAGTCCGCTTTCCAGTTCAACGACGCCTTCGCGGGTTTTGTTCTCGTTCAGGAAGGCCGTGCCCTGACGCATGTTGTCATCGGCGATTTTGGCCAGCAGATCCTGTCGCCGTTTTTCTACCATGCGATCAAAGGCGATACCGACGGAGCGGATTTCCTCATCGGTCATGGGAGGTTGTTTGCCTTCAGCAGCATCGTTGATGCCTTGCAGCAAGTGTTCGAGATCGACCTCGATTTCCTGCATCTTCAGTTCCTTGATCATGTTGAAGCCGATCAGGTAACTGGCTTTTTGCTTTAGCGACTCGGCAGAGAACTCTCCCTGCGTCTGTTCACCGGCCGCCGGTGGGGTCGCCGTTTCTTCCTGGGCCGCGGCCGGGCTGGTCATCCAGAGCGCGATACAAAATACGGGAAACAAATACCTGAACATGATTTGAGCCTTTACTCTGTGGGTTGAGGGTGACCCCTGAACAGCAGATTGGTTTGAGCTGAATTATACTTTTCCGCGCGGCATAGCCTACGGGAGTTCGGGAATCGATGGCACGAACAAAAAAAACCCGCTCCAGAGGGGGAGCGGGCCAGTTGATTTGGAAAACCTGGATCAGGCCTGGAAGCTGGATCCACAGCCACAGGACTTGACGGCATTCGGGTTGTTAAAGGTAAACCCGCGAGCATCAATGCCTTCGTGCCAATCGATTGTGGTGCCTTCCAGGAACAAGGCACTTTTCTTGTCCACAACCAGCGTGATACCGTGCTGCTCGGTCTTGCTGTCATTCGCCTCGTCGAATTCCTCGTCAAAACGGAAGTCATAACTCAGACCACTGCATCCGCCACCCGAAACGCCGACTCGCAGCATCGTGGCCCCTTCCGCGTCATTATCTTCCATGACCCGTTTGACTTCCGCGGCTGCTTTTTCTGTCAGAACAACACTCATCTGATTTCTCCGTGCGGATGATTTCTTTTGTTATCGGTGATGCGGTATCACAAGTATCTTCGTCGATCAAAGGTATCGGATTGCAGGACCGACGAAAAGTTCAGCTAATGCAGGATATGCAGCGTGGAGACGCAAGTCAAATCCAAATAACAGGTTAGGCCGCAACCGGCATGACACCTGAGGCGAATATGCGGTGCCGGGAGCAAACCGGCTAGCCAAACAGGGCCTGCAAACAGATTTGCGACCACGATTCATAGCGGTCCAGCTCGTTCATGATCCGATCCACGGGCCAAAAACCGGCATCCACGATTTCGGATTCGCGAGCTTCTACCGCTGGTTCCCGCACGTCAAAAATATGCACGACGCCCAGATGCACTTTTCCCACATCCGTTTCGTCGTCGTTGATCATGCCAATCTGCCGGGCGGCGTACTCCGTGTTGATAATCGTTTCCTCGTCAAGTTCCCGCTGCATGCCCGATTCGTAAACGCATGTCGTGTCGTCATCGTCGGTCGAGATATGCCCGCCGATACCCACGCTTTTGCGGGCATGCAAGCGGACTTCGCCCTGCCCTGATCCGCGAGTGTATTGAAACAGCTGAATACCGTCTGCAGACTCGTAGCGGAAAATGACGTACGGAATCAATTGCTTGAAGGACGGATCCGATTCCATTTCATTGCGTGGCCGGTAACTGGTATGCGCCGGGTCCAGCAATGTCGGCAAGTATTTGTCCACATCCGTGCAGAAGCCCTGAAAGTAACCGAGTTCGTGAAACAGCTCGGTGGGTACTACCAGAACACGCTCCAGTCCAACTGCCGACATATCGAATCCTCCGTTGATGTTGCAGGTCGACGACCAATCTAGACTCTGCCGGGATTGTCCACCAGTACTGGAAAGTTGAGCCGCCCAATGCGAGATCCCGGTCGCCCTTACAGAGCGGATTTAAGTGCATGAAAATCCAGTGCAGTGCGCACTGTGGAAAAATGGATATCAACGATGTCGCTGATTTCCGGAGCGTATCCTCCTGCCATGGCAACAGCCACCGGCAGGCCGCGCGTCTGACAAAACTCAAACACCATTCGATCTCGGGCTTCCAGTCCTTGCTTGGTAAGTCCCAGTTGGCCGAGGCGGTCGCCCTCGTAGGGATCTGCGCCAGCAAGATAGAACACAAAGTCAGCTTCCACGCGAATTGCGATTTCCATTAACGCCTGGTCCAGTCTGGACAGGAATTCTTCATCGCCGGTACCGGGCGGCAGCGAGATATCCAGATCACTGATGCTTTTGCGAAACGGAAAATTTTTTTCGCAATGCATGGAAAATGAAAACAGCCCGGGGTCTTGTCTGGCGACGGCAGCCGTCCCATTGCCCTGATGCACGTCGAGGTCGATGAACAAGACCTGCTGGATTAACTGTTCCTGTTGCAGAACACGCGCGGCCACCAGTGTGTCATTAAAGACGCAGTATCCCTGGCCGGCGTCTGGAAATGCGTGATGCGTACCACCCGCCAGATTGACTCCTGTGCCTTGATCCAGTGCCGCGCGACCTGCGGCGATGCTGGCCCCCACACTGCGTCGCGAACGTTCCACCATTTTTGGCGACCAGGGAAACCCGATACGACGTTCTTCCAGGTCCGTGAGTTGACCGGACACGACCTTGTCCAGCCACAAGCGATCGTGAACCAGCAATATCTGTTCATCGGTCGCTGCCGGTGGGATCAGCAGCTCTGCCTGTTTGAATTCGTCCGATGCCGCAATCCGTTCCCGCAGCAGTCGATACTTGGACATGGGGAACCGGTGATTTTCCGGCAAAGGCAACTCAAATGTGTCCGAGTAAAACACCTTCATGAATGATTATTCCGGCAGCTCAGCCAACGGTGCGTTGGATGCGGCAAACATGGTCACGCAACCGGCCGAACGGATTCGGCAATGGGCGAACCGTGAGGACAACAGCATTTGCAACTGATAAACATTATCCCCGCGATTCCCAAAAATGTGCAAACGATTGAACAGTCGCATGACCCTGCGAGAGGTAGGCTGTTGACCAGCGACTTCGCCAGTAATCGTGCTACCGAAAAATATGCCGTCGTCAACGAGTATTTCACTGGCCAGATCAGCGAGTCCATCAGCCGAAGCTATTCCGTGCGGCAGGCAGTGCAGCAAAAAGTTGGCCGCAATGGACTCGACCGTACCCAGTCGCGCAGCCAGTTGTGGATCGAGGTCGAGTACATCAATTTGCACGGTTTCGTGAGGTACGTCCGCAAGTTGCCGCGAGGCATATTCCAGACAATCAGGATTGGCGTCCGCCAGTATCAATCGGCACGGGTTCCAGTCGGTGTTCAGAAGTCGCTGCAGGTAAAAGCCGGTACCTACTCCAATATCCAGATGGCGTGGTCGTGAAAACCGCTCATACATTTCGTCCAGCTGCGAGGCGGGACAACGCCACACACGCTCACTCAGCCAACCCGGCACGACCAGGTCATACCAGCGAAGCATGGGAGTGCGATAAACCCATGATGCATCTGGTTGTCTGCCGATGGCGCACCTCAGGGGTTATGTGTCGGTCGCTATTCCTGATCCAGCAACGATTGACGCCAGGCCTCTGCTATGGGTGCGCCCGAATCGTTGCGTTCAAGTGTGCATTCCGCACACGAGGTTTCCGTTTCCCACATCACGACCTTGCTGACCACGATTTCATAGTCAACGACCCGCGCAACCAGTTGCGGGGCCACTCGCTCGAGCAGGTAACGAGCCATGTTCTCAGCCGTTGGATTCCACGGCAACAAATACAACCGATGCGGTTCGACAGACCGAATGGCCTTGATCGCGTTGTCATCCTGCTCGGCCAGGATCATGGCATGGTCCCAGTTCTCGTCGATCCATGTTTTGAACAGACCTTTGACGACGGCAAAGTCCACGACGCGTCCCAGCTCATCGGTTTCCGGCGCAGTGACAAAAATCTCCGCTACGTAATTGTGACCGTGCAGGTTCTCGCACCGTCCGCCATGATTCATCAACCGATGACCGGCATTGAACGCAATGCGTTTCATAATCGTGATTGCCATCGTCGCGTTTAGCCCTGAGGCTCCTTTAGTTTTGGATTGCTGTGGTGACGACCGGTGTCGCGGGCGGCCTTTGACTCCAGATTGTGGAGCAACGCGTCGTTCAGGTTCACGTCAGTCTGATTGGCCAAACAAATCAGCACAAACAGGATATCGGCCAACTCCTCGTCGATCGTGTCGGATTCGCCCGGCTTGAAACTTTGGTCGCCATACGTGCGCGACATAATGCGGGCCAATTCGCCGACCTCTTCGACAAGCTGTGCCAAGTTGGTAAGCTCGGAAAAGTATCGTACGCCCACCGTATGAATCCAGTCATCGACGGCGACCTGGGCCTGATTCAGGGTCAATTCCGGCATAAACGTGCCTTTTGCTTTCAGGTTGCCAGGAGGACAGTCGAGTGGGCGTTCGCTTCACGGAGTTTAGTCGTTTCCAGGGCAAGTCATAGTCCTTTTTTGAGCTTGTCGCTGGCCCCTGTTGACTGGCCGCCCGGAATGCCTGCTGATTCACTCAAACTGATTACCTGTTATCCGCTGTCGGACGGATGCGCCGACCGAATTCGGCAGAGTTACCCGCAACTGGAACTGGTCGTTTGTGATCAGGATACGATTGCCGACCAACTCGCGGCCGCCGATATCTTTTGCGGGCACGCCAAGGTCCCGGTCGACTGGCAGGCTGTCGTGGATGCGGGAAACTTGCGCTGGATTCAGTCATCGGCTGCCGGTCTGGACCATTGCTTGACGCCGCCGGTAATCCAGTCGGAGATTCGGGTGTCCAGTTGTTCCGGCGTGTTTCGCGATTCGGTGGCCGAACAAACGCTGGCCCTTCTGTACGGATTGATGCGCGGTTTGCCGGTCTTCTTTCAACAACAACGCCAGCGTCAGTACGTTCGTCGACCCACCAACGATCTGCATCACCAAAGGATTGGTATCGTGGGTTTTGGCGGCAACGGCCAGCGAATCGCGGAAATGTTGATGCCACTGGGTACACCCATCATCGCCACCGATCGACTCTCCACTCAGTGGCAAGCCAGCGGCCCGCTCCCAGCCATTGACGAACTTTGGCCCGCCGAGCGACTGGACGATCTTCTGGCACAAAGTGACGTGGTCGTGCTCACGATTCCCCTGGATGAATCCACAGATCGAATCATTGGTTCCCGCGAACTTGGTCAGATGCCGCGTGGATCTTGGTTGATTAATGTCGGACGTGGGCGACTGGTTGACGAGGACGCTTTGGTCGATGCACTGACCAGTGGTCAGTTAGCCGGGGCCGGTCTGGATGTTGCTTTTGAGGAACCGTTGCCTCCGACAAGTCGCCTGTGGGAATTGTCCAACGTCATCATCACTCCTCACGTGGGAGCACAGTCGCGATACCGCAATGATCTGGTCACAGATCTGTTGATCGAAAACGTGCAGCGGTTCCTCAATGGAGCCACGCTAAAAAACGAGGTGGATAAATCACAGGGGATTCCGCTGCCTGACGCCCGCCGGTAGCGGCGTGTCACAGCTTGCGGCAAAAAGCGGCCTCGAATGCCAGTTCCCTGCTTTTCGTCTGGACCATTTTGGCCGAGTGTGCCTAGGATAGGAATATCGAATTGCCGCCGCTCGTTTCGGCAATCAGGAAGCGACCGAACTTGTCACTGGACGACAGGATGATTGAATTCTGCTGACTCGGCGCCGTGTCAGACACTGCGGGTGTTGTTTCACCGGAATCAAATTGCCATGACCGAAGAATATGTAATTGCTGACGACTCGATCCGGCTGAACCAGTCCGGCGAACCGACCCGTACGATGCCCATGGATGGCCAGCAGGGCGGGCCCTGCCCCTGTCCGGAGTTGATGGCAACCTATGCAGGGATCATCACCGAAAAACGGTTGAGCTGGACGACCCATCTGCGTTTGCGCCGCATGCTGGGCTCGGGTGGCCAGGGCGTGGTTTTTCTGACCGAACGCCGTGGATCTGATGAATTCACGCTGCCGGTGGCTTTGAAGATCTTTTCGCCCGAACACTTCGCCAGCCCCGAGCTGTACGACACGGACATGTTGAGGATGGGCCAGGTATCGGCCAAAGTGGCGCGGATCCAGCACGACAACCTGTTGCAAGTGCAGAATTTTCTGGAACGCAACAGCATTCGCATGATGGTTATGGAATGGGTCGAGGGTTACGACTTGCGACAATTGCTAACACCGAAAATGCTGATTCGGTTTCGGGAGCGTGTCAGCACCCGTCGCTGGAATGAACTCAACGAAGTCCTGGTTACCCAGGGACCGTTGCAGCCTCGATTCAAACCAGGAGTGGCGGTAGCAATCGTGCGCGCCTGCCTGGAGGCACTCGCTGCTCTGCACCGGATCGGAATTGTGCATGGTGACATCAAGCCGGCCAACATCATGCTCAAACGTAGTGGTCACGCCAAGATCATCGATATTGGATCAGCGTTTGACATGGAATCCCTTCCCGAGAAACGAGCCTGCACGCCTGCCTATGCAGCGCTGGAGGTTCTGGAGGGCGAAGGCAATACGCCGCTGAGCGATCTGGCCAGTATCGGATATGTGCTGATCGAATTGCTGGCTGGCCAGCCACTGTTCAGCGCTGCCACAACGCTGGAAGAGCTGATAGAGCTGAAAAAAGGCCTGGATCATCGATTGCCTGAATTGCTGCCTGATGAAGTCGTCTGCAACGATTTGCTGATGGCGTTTTGCCGCAAGCTGATTGCTCCCGAACCGCTGGATCGATTCCCCAGCGCCGAAGCAGCTCAACTGGTCGACGAAGGTGCTGCGGCCTTCCATCGCCAGCTGGTCAAGGGCGACATGGCCAGCGAATACGAAAACGACATCCGCATCTGGATCGAGGAATTGCTGGAATTCGACGAGAACCAGATGATCGCGATTTAGCCAGCTCTTGGCGAAACTCGCTGGACTCGCGACAGGCTTTAGCGCACGAAAAAGGGCC
>JBPCVB010000052.1:0-6361 GCA_051010855.1 Pirellulaceae bacterium
CAACCATCGTGATCAATGCCGCAGGTTCGGAGAACACCGAGACCATGCACTTGTTGATCGATGGAGTTGTAGTGCAGACGTGGAACAACATCGGTGGCGATCCAGGCCCCAGGATTTTTGAAGCCCACGTTTATAACTCCGGTCAAACAGTAACGATCGACCAGATCCGTGTGGAGCTGAGCAATGCCCAGCGAATTCCCCCGGACATTGACAGCAATCTGCGGGTCGACAATGTCGTGCTAGATGGTGTGGTCTACGAAACGGAAGACACTTCGGTTTTCTCGACTGGCACCTGGGTACCCGGTCAGGGATTTGTGCCCGGTTTTCATGAATCCGAATGGTTGAATACCGACGGTTATTTTCAGTTCGCCGCGAGCGGTTCTGGCGGTGGATCACAGATCGTAGTTAATGCGGCCGGGTCCGAAGGCGACGAAACCATGCAACTGTTGATCGATGGCAACGTCGTCAGCACATGGTTTAACGTCGGTGGCGATGCCAGCAACCCGACTTACAACTCCTTCCTGTACACGGCAAACGATACCGTCACCATCGACCAGATCCGAGTGCAGTTCACCAACGCCCTGTGGGTGCCCCCTGATATCGATCGCAATTTGCGGGTCGACAATGTGGTGCTGGACGGGGTCGTTTATGAGACCGAGGACCCGTCCGTCTATTCGACCGGCACCTGGATGCCAGCTGACGGCATCGTGCCAGGATTCCGCCAAAGTGAATTCCTGCATGCCAATGGCTATTTCGAATACGCTGATCCAGGCGGCAACAACAACGCAGGTACGATTTCCGTTGACATCACCGACATCGACGTCAACGAACTGGATGGAACCGCTGCTGTAACGATTATCCGGCAGCAGGGCGCCACAGGCGAAGTGACGGTTGATTACCGCACTATCGCCGACACGGCCATCGCCGGCGAAGACTACACAGACACATCCGGTACCGCCATATTTGCCGACGGTGTTACCGAACAGACCATTCTCATTCCGTTGATTGACAACGGCATCGACGAACCAACAGAGACATTGACGTTCACAATCGACAACGTGCAGGGAGGTGCTGCATTACTTGCACCACGCACCGCCCTGATCACGATCATGGACGATGACTATATCCTGCCCATCTTTGCAGATTTCAATGGGGCGAGCGGCCTGTCGCTTAATGGATCGGCGACGATATCTGGCGATCGGTTGAGATTAACCGCGGCCGCCGGCGATGAAGCAGGCAGTGGATGGTACGTGGATCCATTGCCGATCAACGTCGACACCTCTTTTCAAACCAGCTTTGCCTTTCAGATTTCCGGTGGTGATGGATCCGCCGGTGCAGACGGCCTGGCATTCGTGATCCAGAACTCGACCGAAGGCGCAAGCGCGCTGGGCATTGCCGGACAGGGCCTGGGTTTTGGCGGCGTCGGGAACAGCCTGGCCATCGAGTTTGATACCTGGGACAACTCGGGTGACCCCAACGACAATCATATCTCGCTGGTGCTGGACGGTGATACTGCCAACGCGATTGAAACACGATCTCCGTCGTTCAACCTGAACGACGGCAACCCGGTATACGTGTGGGTGGATTACAACGGATTGCGTGAAGAACTTTCTGTTTATCTCTCTCAAACCAGTACCAAGCCCACCGAAATCCTGTTGTTCGCCAATGTCGACCTGTTTTCCATTGTCGGGAACCAGGCATTCCTCGGATTCTCGGCAGGCACTGGCGGTGCCACGAACATTCACGAGATTCTCAACTGGGACATTAATCTCGATGTGCCACCGCAAGTGAACCCGCCCGGCCCCGGTGACGAACTGGAATCGGTCGAAGTGGCAACGGGATTCATCGCTCCCGTGGCGGTTAATTGGTCCGACAATGGACAAAACATGTACGTGGCCGAGAAAAGCGGTCGCATCGAAGTGGTTCGCAACGGCGTCAAGCTGGTGACGCCGTTTGTCGACATTTCGGCCCAGGTCAACGATGTCCGCGACCGCGGGCTGTTGGACATCGAAGTCCATCCAGATTTTGAAAACAACCCCTACGTCTACCTGTTGTTTACCTACGATCCGCCCGAGGTATTTGATCCGGAAAACGTCAACGATGATTTGGCTGGTCCGGATCAGGAAGGCAACCGCGCCGGGCGACTGATTCGCGTCACCGCTGACATTAATACTGATTACACGACTGCAGTCCCTGGTTCCGAAGTGATCCTGCTGGGAACCAACAGCACGTGGGACAACTTCAACGGTCACGCCAACAGCACCTTTGATTTCAGCGAGCCTCCAGCCGGAATCCTGCCTGACGGGTCCAACCTGCAGGACTTTATCAACTCCGACAGTGAGTCCCATACAGTCGGCGGTCTGGCGTTCGGTATCGATGGCAACCTGTTCGTATCCATCGGAGATGGAGCATCCTATAACCAGGTCGACCCCCGGGCAGTTCGTGTTCAGGACATCGACAACCTTTCCGGCAAGATCCTGCGGATCGACCCCATGACGGGAGTTGGCCTGGATGACAACCCATTCTGGAATGGTGACGCTGACGCCAATCGCTCCAAGGTTTGGCAATACGGGTTGCGCAATCCCTTCCGCATTGCCGTCGACCAGGTGACGGGTGATCTGTTCATCGGTGATGTGGGCTGGGGCACGTGGGAAGAAGTCAACACGGGACCTGCCGGTGCCAATTTTGGCTGGCCCTACTACGAAGGTGCCAGCGGCACGAACAACCAGGCTCCTGGCTATAGTGCTCTGCCTGAAGCACAGGCGTATTACGCCAGTGGCGAAACGGCGACTCCGTCTATTTTCGCCCTCAACCACAGCACTGACGGGATCAGCGCCATAGTCCTGGGCGATGTTTACCATGGGACCCAATATCCCGCCGAATATCAGGGCGACGTGTTTCTTAATGGACTCGTAACAGGCCACGTCCGAAATCTGACCCTGGACGGCGGTGGAAACGTCACCGCCTCACAGACGTTCGTGACGGATGCCAACCTGGTCGTCCAGATTCGACTCGGTCCCGATGGTCACCTGTACTACGTTGATCTCGGCGACCAGCTCGTTGGCCGTTGGCAATTCGTCTAGCGCGATTCCAATGTGACACTTTCGGATATCAGTTATCGGGCGTCGATTCCGGCGCCCGGTCTGATTCAGGCAGGCAGATCACAATTGCTGCCAAAGTGCTAAACAGGAGTCCCATTTCGTTGATGCGCCGCGAAGCTGTGTGATAAGACGTGAAGTCGGGCGTCCGTGGTTGGCCTGGCGGGTCGAGCATGCCCCACAGCGGACCATAAATAAAGAAATAGTCGATAGTCAGCAGCAGCAGCGCCATCACAACAAGAACGACAAAGGCGTAACGGTGCCGGCTCCAGCCTGACCAGGCCCCGCACAGCAACCCGCCGACGAGCCCCAGTCCCAACAGGGCAAAGCCGAATCGGTAAAACCACGGGAAACGCAGCAAGGCCAGCACGTCTCGATCCAGCGACTCGAAGTGCGACGAGGTCTGCTCGGCGACGCTGGTCAGGACAAACAAAACAGCCGCCACGACCCAGCCAGCCAGGCAAAGTCTGGCAAGGGTCAATCCAAGCTGCCCCGGCCATTTCGAGTTGTTCACCGACGCGTTCGCCATTCGGGAGACTGCTGGCCTGGGTCTGGCTCAACCGCTCGTCGACCCATGTGTTCGGTCAGGAAAGCGGCTTTTCGCAATACGGCTTCATTGACCGCCTGGAATCCGGCCGGAGGGGCGATTCCGTTGGCCTGGGCCAGTGCTTGTTGCTCAAGTTCTTCCATGATCAGAATCTGCGGTTTAACGTTCAGTCCGCTGGATCCCGTTTCCCGCCCAATTCCGCGGTTCCCAAACCCCCTCCCCAAGCCGGGAATGCCACTCAGTCCGGGGACGCCGCGTGACACCGAGCTTTCGGAGGAACGCTTGATTCCGCCCAGCGACATCGTGCCGCCATCGGGAACACTGACGGCGCCGCGATAGGTAAAGTTGCTGAAACTGGGCAGTAATACGGTTTGCGCCGAGATTTGGCCGGCACACAACGCAATTGCGATTCCCATGATGGTCAGTGCTGGATACTTCACTTGATTCATGGCTGACTCCTGTCGATTAACCCTGTCACATTCTAGACATCCGTCGGTTGATATCCAAACCCTCCGGGTACCCGCTGGCCGCAGGGGAAAGCCCCGTTATTTATGTGGTTTTAGCGGTTGACGATCGAGGGGGGATTTCTTAACTTTACCGATTCGCCTCGGGACGGGTACGTACCGAGGTTTTGCTCGTTTGCACGGGCACACCGCTCGCAGTTTGCGTGGAAATATCGGCCCTTTTAACCCGTCGGGGAATGTTTGGTGGCAGGTCCAATACACGAAGTCATCCGAATTCGAATGGAGGCTTATGATCATTCCATCCTTGATCAGAGCGCCCAGGAGATCGTGGACACCGCCAAGCGAACTCATTCGGAAGTGCACGGGCCCATTCCGCTGCCTACCCGCATCGAGCGATACACGGTTTTGTCGAGTCCCTTTATTGACAAGAAGGCTCGCCAACAATTTGAAATTCGTACCCACAAACGCTTGATCGATATCGTGCAAGCGACGGCCAAGACGATTGAAGCCCTGAACAAGCTGAGTCTTCCCGCTGGCGTCGAAATCAAGATCAAGGCTTCTGCCAAATAGCAGATCCAGAGTTTCAGCAGATCCAGAGTTTCAATACTCCAGCCATAAATTCCAACATCGTTTGACTATGAATTGGAAGCTTGCCGGGTAAGCCAGATCAATGCCAGCCAGGTTCGCCGAGCTGGCCAGTACGCCAGGGACGTACGCCACTGTATCTGGACTCCCAACAAGCGCACCCAACGAACACAACCAGCAAGGTGACTGAAATGAGCAAGGGAATCCTTGGCCGCAAGGTCGGTATGACCCAGGTATTCGATCCGGAAACCGGAATCGCAACGCCGGTCACCGTTATTCAGGCTGGTCCGTGTACGGTATTGCAGATTCGCACTGCCGAAAAAGACGGCTACGAAGCCGTCCAGTTGGGTTATCTGGACAAGGCACGCCCGCAAAAGGATCATCGCTCGCGACCAAGCCAGGCCAGTCGCGCCGAACGTGGTCAGGTGGCCACCATCGGCAGCAAACGAGCCCGGAAACTGGCGGCGGCCGGCATCGAAGCGGCCCCCAGGGCAGATTGCGAGCCCAAAAAGTTTGTTCGCGAGATTCGCGGCAGCATCGAAGGGCTGGAAATCGGCCAGCAGGTAAATGTCGACAGGCTCGAAGGCGTTACCAACGTTGATGTGGTCGGGACCAGCAAGGGCCGTGGCCATGCCGGCGTGATGAAACGGCACAACTTTTCCGGGCAACGGGCCTCTCACGGAGTCAAAAAAGTACACCGGCACGCTGGCGGTACCGGCATGAGTGCCTCACCCAGCCGTCTGTTCAAGGGTAAACGGATGAGCGGCCAGTACGGTAACGCACGCGTTACGCAACGCAACCTGCAACTGTACAAGATCGATACCGAAAACAATCTGCTGTTGGTTCGCGGGGCCGTTCCCGGGCCCAACGGCGGAATGCTGATTATCAAGGAAACCAACAAGGTTGGTTGATTCGTCAACCGGCTCCATCACGGGCAACTGACATGGCAAGCTTACCTGTATACGACCAGACCGGAAAAAAAGTCGGTACCTACGACATCGATCCCGGGGAATTGTCGGCCGAAATCAACAAGCAATTGCTGCACGATGCGGTGGTTATGTATCAGGCCAACCAGCGGCAGGGCTCGTTCCGAACCCGTAATCGAGCCGAGATCAAGGGTTCGACCCGCAAGTTGTATCGGCAAAAAGGTACGGGCAATGCCCGTGCCGGATCGCGTAAAAGCGGTATTCGGCGCGGCGGCGGTCACATCTTTGCCAAGCGCCCACGTGATTTTTCGTATCGCCTGCCCCGCAAGGCCTTGCAGAAAGCCACTCGGATGGCCATGGCCGGCAAGATCAATGACGACCAGGTAGTCGTGATCGACGAGTGGTCGATGAGCGAACCGCGAACCGCGGACGTCGCCAGCCTGCTCAAGGCTCTGGATCTGGGCGGCTCCAGCATCCTGATCGCCACCGAATCACACAACCCAACCGTATACAAGAGTGCCCGTAACATCCCGCGGGTCAACGTTTCGCATGTCAGCGACCTGAATGCCCTGGTCATCCTGCAGCCTCAACGGGTCCTGATCACCCGCGCGGCTCTGGATGCGATGAAAGAGGGACGGGCCAACAAAAAACAGGACGACGAATCGTAAAGTCAGTCATTTTGGACGCACGAGTACAGAACCATGGCCAAAGTCAAAACCAAACGCAATCGACCTGAACCCA
>JBPCVB010000053.1:0-5138 GCA_051010855.1 Pirellulaceae bacterium
CACGGCCTGATTGATGTAGGCCAGATTCAACGAAGCGTAGCCAGACCAGCCAAGCGGGATTAGTGACAGAGCGAGCAGACTGGTAATCCGCACGGATAAATCAGACAGTCTCATGCGTCGCAATTCCCTATAGCGCGAGCAAGGGGAGAGTTCGAACAGGCAAATCATTAATGGCCGGGCCCCGCAATCGGCTATTATAAATCCGGCACGGATGTTGGTCAAAATGGGCAGGCCAGCAGACAATCGCTGCCCCTACGCATGACGGGGGAAGTGCGTAGAATGTGTGATTCGATTTTGGGAGTTTTCAGCCACCGGTATGTCCACGACGCAGCAACAAATCAACGTTCACAGGTTATCCAACGGATTAACGCTGGTGGGCGAAATCATGCCGTGGCTGGAATCGGCTGCGTTTTCATTTTCGGTGCCCTCCGGTTGCCAATACGATCCACCCGAGCGAGCCGGTCTGGCTAATTTCGTGTGCGAGATGGTGCAACGCGGCTGTGGCAACTTGAACAGTCGGCAATACATCGAACAACTGGAGTGGCTGGGAATCGACTACAGCAGCAGCGCGTCGGTCTATCACACTCACTTCAGTGGCGCCATGCCGGCCGTGCGATTACACGAAGCCTTTGATGTCTATGCCGACGTCCTGCGTAATCCGATGATTCCGGAAGAGCAACTGGAGGAAGGCCGCATGGTCTGCTTTCAGGAAATTCGTTCGCTGGAAGACGATTTGGCCCGCCGCGTGATGTTAAAGATACGGCTGCGACAATACGGCGATCCACGTGGCCGCTGGAGTCAGGGTGCCACTGAAACCGTGGCCGACATTTCGATCGAGGACATCCGTGGTTTTTTTGATCGCTATTACCAGCCGCACGGGCTGATCGTCAGCGTGGCAGGCAATTTTGACTGGGATGCGCTCGTTGCGAAAGTGGATTCGTTGTTTGGTGACTGGGAGGCGAATCCGGCAGATCCACCGAACGACACTGGCGCGATGGTCGGTACATTGCACATTCCGTTTGAAAGTCAACAGACTCATATCGCCGTTGCATGCCCGACGCTGCCATACAATCATCCCGATTATTTTCTGGCGCGCGGTACCGTTGGCGTATTGAGCGACGGGATGAGTTCACGCCTGTTTACCGAGTTGCGGGAGAAACGCGGGCTATGTTATGCGGTGTTTGCTTCGCTGCATTCGGTACTGAATCAGGCCTGCATCGTCGGTTATGTGGGAACCGGAGCAGATCGCGCCCAGGAATCGCTGGATGCCCTGGTTGAGCAACTTGTCAACGTGCGTCATGGTGTCGATCAGGCCGAGCTGGATCGATTAAAGGTGCAGATCCGCAGTTCACTGGTCATGCAGCAAGAGTCCAGTCGCTCGCGGGCCGGCTCAATTGCAGGTGACTGGTTCCATCTCGGACGCGCCCGCACGCTGTCAGAGGTCAACGACCTGATCAACTCGCTGTCGGTGGAGCGCATCAACGAGTTTGTCCGCAACAATCCAATGCAGGATTTCAATCTTGTGACCCTGGGACCGGAACCTCTGGAATTAAACCATGCAGTATCTTCAGCATCAGCTGGATAACGGATTGCAGATCCTTGCCGAATGCCATCCGGACTCTCACGCCATGGCGTGCGGGTTTTTTGTGCGCACCGGAGCGCGCGACGAGTTGCCATCGATGGTGGGCATCAGCCATTTTCTCGAACACATGGTGTTCAAGGGCACGCCCAATCGAACGGCCGAGGAGGTCAATCGCGAGCTGGATGAAATGGGCTCGCATTCCAATGCCCAGACCGGTGAGGAAAGCACTATTTATTACGCGCGGGTATTGCCGGATTTTCAGACACCCATCGTTGCCTTGTTGTCGGACATCATGCGACCGTCACTACGGGAAGACGACTTTGCCACAGAAAAGAATGTCATCATCGAAGAAATCATGATGTATGACGACCAGCCACCCTATGGTGGTCACGAAAGGATCATGCGGGACTTCTTCGGCGACCATCCACTGGGTCAATGTGTTCAAGGCACAGTGGATACGGTGAGCAATCTGACCCCGGAACAGATGCGTGACTATTTTCAGGTGCGTTACTCGCCCGCCAACATTTGTCTGGCAGCGGCCGGTAACGTGGATTTTGACAGACTTGTCGCGGACTGCGAGCAGTATTGCAGTGACTGGAAAAAATTCGATGCGCCACGTGACGCCGCACCGGCCGCTTACCGCAGCGGCTTTGACGTGATGCATAAACCGGAATCGACGCAGGAATACCTGTTGCAATTGACGCAGGGGCCGTCTTCGCGTGATGAAGATCGCTTTGCCGCGCGGGTGTTGACCACGATCCTGGGTGATGACAGTGGCAGCCGCATGTACTGGGAGTTTTTGGACTCGGGACGAGCGGAAGCTGCCGGTATGGGTAATCACGAGTACGACGATGCCGGGTTAGTGATGACCTTTATCTGCTGCGCACCGGACGAGGCCCAGTCCAATCTCGAAAGGCTTCGCGACTTGCAGGCAAACGCATTGACGAACCCGGTAACCCAAAAAGAACTGGACCAGGCCAAACGAAAAATTTCCTCTCATATCATTCTGTCCAGCGAACGATCGGACAGTCGCATGTTCTCTGTAGGTGCTCAGTGGCTAAAGAATCACGAGTTCAAGTCACCGGCTGAAATCGCAGCGACTTATGAAGCCATCACACTGGATCAGGTCCACGCGGTCGCCAAAAAATATCCGTTGACCGAAAACATGACGCTGTGTGTCGGGCCGGAAAGCAGTTTGGCGGTACCCGCTTAGGGAGGGCTTCGTGTGACCGACGCGGCTAGTGAGCTGCAATTGACTAATGTCGGCCAGTTGCTGAGCCATGCAGCGGTAGCTTGGCCAGATCATCCGGCGGTGGCTGAACCAGACGGTACGGGCTGGCGACATGTGTCGTTTGCAGAACTGGAGGCCGACAGTAACCGGATTGCCAAAGGCTTGCATGAATCGGGAGTCCAATCCGGACAACGCCTCGGTATGCTGGTTCCACCAGGGATCGATTTTGTGTCGCTGGTGTTCGCCTTGTTCAAAACGGGTGCCGTGATCATTTTGATCGATCCCGGCATTGGACGCAAAAATCTGGTGCGGTGTCTGTCCGATGCCCGACCCGAAGGGATCGTGGGAATTGCCAAGGCCCAGATCGCACGGTGGATTTTTCGCAAGCGATTCCCGCAAGCAAAAAACAACTTTGTGGTAGGGCGGAGGCTGTGGCCGGGCTGCACCAGTATTGAAGGCTTCCGACAACGGCCAGCTGACGAATTCAAAATCGACCCAGGTGATGCCGATTCACCGGCGGCGATCATTTTTACATCAGGCAGTACCGGGCCGCCCAAGGGCGTGGGCTATTCGCATGGCAACTTCATCACACAGGCCCACGAGATTCAACGCTATTTCGACATTCAGCATGGTGGTGCCGACATATCCGGATTTCCGCTGTTCGCCTTGTTCAATACGGCGATGGGTGTGACAACCGTGTTTCCCCGCATGGACTTCACGCGACCGGCCGAAGTTTCACCGGAGGTTTTTGTGTCAGCCGCCGAGCACTGGCAGGCCAATCAGTCATTCGGCTCGCCTGCGTTGTGGAACACTGTCAGTCGCTGGTGTGAAAAGCAAAAACGCAATTTGCCTACGATCGAACGCGTCATGTCGGCCGGTGCACCCGTGCCGGCGCACGTCCTGAAACGCGTCAAGCAGATTATCGCTCCGCATGGCGATGTGTTTACGCCCTATGGCGCTACCGAAGCATTGCCAGTGGCCTGCAATTCGGCGTCGATTGTGTTAAGCGAAACCGGCAAAAAAACAGACGAGGGCAAGGGCGTTTGTGTCGGTGGCCGTTTTCCGCAAATCGACTGGCGAGTTATCGAGATTACCGATGGGCCGATCCAGACTATGGCGGATGCCGTTGAACTGGAACCGGGACAAATTGGTGAACTCGTCGTATCAGGCCCCGTGGTTACTCGGGAGTATGTAACACGCACTGACGCCAATGCAGGGGCGAAGATACAGGACGGCGATCGATTCTGGCATCGCATGGGAGATGTGGGTTACATGGACGAGCATCGTCGTTTCTGGTTTTGTGGACGCAAAAGCCAGCGAGTCATATGTGGTGACAAGACGTTGTTCACCGTTCCCTGTGAATCAATCATCAACACGCACCCGGCCATCTACCGCAGTGCGTTGGTTGGTATCGGGCCACGTGGTCAGCAGCAACCTGTCATCGTTGCCGAGCCATGGCCCGATCATTGGCCTGCCACGGTCGAGCGTCGTGAGCGACTATGCAAGGAATTGACGGGCCTGGCCGCCGGCCACGATGTGACCAGTGCCATTAAAGACGTTCGGCTGCAAAAACGATTGCCGGTCGATATCCGGCACAATTCCAAGATCTTCCGCGAGCAGATTGCCAATGCGCTGGCTCGCGAATTCGCATGATCGTGACTACTGAATCTCGCGGGGCAACGTGACCGATTGAGCGAGGGTCTCACCCAGTACAAATCGCGACATCGGCAGCGAGTTTTGCGACATCGGCACGGTGACGGTCACGGTCACGTCGGGGCTAGTGGTGGTCAGCGTCGTCGGTTCGACAGTAATCGTTGCGCCATTGAGCGCCATAATGTCGATCAATTCCTGTGAGGCTGCTATACAATCCGCTGCCGAGCGGCCTGGCAGCATTCCTTCGCGGGCTCCTTCCATCGCTGCGTTTTCGATCATGTTCTTGATCATGTTCGCGCGTGAGAACTCGATCGATGCAAACACGAACAGGAACAGCAGTGGCACGGTCATCGCAAATTCAATGACCGCGGCCCCGCGTCGGTTACGGAAGCTTGTTATTCGAGTATTCATGTTGTATTTGCAGACTGTTTTGTGTGATGACTAGTCGATCAGTACGGTCAGGCTGGCCGCAATCTCCTGAAAAATGGCGGTCAGGTCGCCGGCATTGTCAGCATGATGATGGTTGCCACCCCCTTCGCTGGCGACGCTTTGCATGGTTGTTTGATCGGCCCCGGCGCTAAATGTGATCGTGTGGATGACAATCTCCTGACCAGCCGCTGTAGTAGCAGCCGGTACTGGATCGGCCTCGGTATAGTTACCATCGGTCAACAC
>JBPCVB010000054.1:0-8802 GCA_051010855.1 Pirellulaceae bacterium
AGCCCTGTCGCTGATGCGTTGGTGTCGTGGTCTTCATGGCCATGGCATTGTGTCCGTAATTAGTTTTTCTCGGCGATGCGATCGGAGGTCATGTCGTTGATGCTGCATATCATGGCGACCATCGGCAAGTTATCCGTGGCCGGAATGGTGGTCGTGACGCGGAACTTGTCACCGGGAGCCAGATTGTCAAACGGCGTTCCGTCGACGCCAATGACCGTAACCGTCGGATTGTCGATGCCGCGTGCATAGAGCATTGCGTTCATCATGAACAAGATGTCGGC
The DNA here is from genome assembly GCA_051010855.1 of Pirellulaceae bacterium. Classification (GTDB taxonomy): domain Bacteria; phylum Planctomycetota; class Planctomycetia; order Pirellulales; family Pirellulaceae; genus CAJQPP01. The sequence continues at coordinate 282 of JBPCVB010000054.1, forward strand.
TTCGGTACTGCCGGCCGGAATACCACGCAAGGCTCCCAAATAGGAAGTTTCCGTGGCGCATTGTTGCAAATGGTTGAGCGTGCTGGCTTCGATGGAACCAAACGTCAACAAAAACAGAATGGGAAAACCGACAACGAGTTCTACCAGAGCGTTGCCCTTGCGATTGCCGCGATGGCGTCTATTCATGGTTCAGGTTGTCCGTCGTGGCTGGAGAGATGGGGACTAGGGTGTTTGAAAACATAGGATAGAGGGCGGCAGTTACGTACGGTGGGGTCGCGCGGGCCCCGACGTTGCAGAAAATAGTCTGCCGGGATTCCCGGTTCTGCGGGTGATGCCACAAGCGCAAAAAAAGCGGTGCGTAGCGAACATTCCCGGCGTTTTCGTTACGCGGGCTGATGGCTGTGTCAGGAGCAAACCTGTTTTTATGTCATCAGCGCAAGAGAAAACGCTGCGTATCAAACACACGCAGCGTTTTCGTTATTCAGCCGGAATATCGGAACGGTTACTTGTCGTCATCGGCGATGCCGATGGCCCTGCGGTCCGGGTAGGCCGGACGATCGGGAGCTTTGTAGCCATTGTTCTCGATTTCAGTGAGCATCAATTGAATGGCGGCATCCAGTTGCGGATCGCCACCGTCCTGCATCTGTGCCGGATCATCCACGACACGAATGTCGGGATCGACACCGTGGCCTTCGATACCCCACGTCCCGTCCTTTTCGTAGTAGGCGAACGTCGGAGCCGTCACACTGGAGCCATCGATCATCTGCGGATTACCCGAGATTCCGACCAGACCGCCCCAGGTACGCATGCCCACGAGCTTGCCGAGTCCCGCCTGGCGGAACAACGCCGGGAACATATCGCCGCCGGAGCCAGCCATGCCGTTAATCAACATGCACTTGGGACCCTGATGGGAATCCGGTGGCCATGTCCAGTCGTGACCATCGCGTTTGGCCCAGTAGTTGGTGACAGGGCGATTTAACAACTCGATAAAGCGTGTGGGAATCTGACCACCACCATTCCATCGATCATCGATGATCAGCGCGTCTTTCGAGGCCTGACCATAGAATTGCCGGAACAGGTCGTTTTGACCGGGCACACCGGTGTTGGTGACATAGATATAGCCAACGCGGCCACTGGTACGTTCTGAAACATACTTGCGGTTCTTTTCGATCCAGGCACGGAATCTCAGATTGTTGTCACCGTCCAGCAACTTGACCGCGATTTCCTCATCCTCGTCGTCCCGTTGCGCATCTTCGCTGATGGTCAGCGTAACCGTCATGCCAGCCTTGCCAGTGAAAGCCGAATACGGGTTTTGGTCTGACGTCAGCTCAAGTCCGTTGACTTCCAGAATGAAGTCGTTTTCCTTGATGCCAACGGCCCTCAACGGATTGCGGGCGTCAGTATCCCACTCACTGCCCTCGAAGATCTCGGCAATCTTGTACCGGCCATCCTCGACTGCAAAGCGACAACCCAACAGCCCGACATTTTCCTGAGCCACATCTTCGGTAGAGGGCGGGGCTCGATAGTAAGCATGCCCTACATTGATTTCAGCAATCATCTCGCCGATCACAAATCCAAGGTCAGCACGGGATGTGCAATCATCAATCATTTCGGCATAGTGATCGCGGACGCTTTCCCAGTCGAGACCATGCATCGTGGGATCGTAGAAGAAGTCACGTTCAATCCGCCAGGCATCCATGAAAACCTGACGCCACTCCTCACGAGGATCGATCGCGGTCTTCATACCATCCGTCTTGAACTTGTCGGTCAGTTTCTGATCGGCAGCAGCGCTGACCAGGTAGAAATCGCCGCCTCGAATCACGACCAGTTTCTTGCCGTCGGCCGAAATCCCGAAATTACGGGCTCCGTCGACCACGGTCTTTTCAGACTTTTTGTCATCCTCGAGATCGAAGATCTGGATCGAGGTTTTGCCACCGGGGCCACGCGAACCGACTCGGGCATAGATGAGATGGTTCTTGTGGTTGACGGCCAACGAGCCGAAGTTTCCTTGCTTGACCGGCAAGCGGAATATCCGACGACCGATTCCTTCAAATTCGATTTCAACGGGTCCGTCTTTGTCCTTGGCATCGTCATCATCGTCGCCTTCATCATCGTCGTCCGAGGATGAGGAGGAACTAAGCGAAGCCTCGACGTCGAGGACCATTTCGCCGCCGTTGACAGAAACTTTACCCGAAAACGCACCGTCCTTAATCGTGCCGTCAATCGATACGGATATTTCTCCGTTGCCGCCACTCATGGTGATGGCACCGGAATCTGCGTCGTACGATCCGGAATCGATGTCGAGTGTTCCTTGATGAGTCTCCAGACGGCCAGTGACCGAACCATCAGCCGTGATGTCGAGATACATCGTGAAGTTCTTCATCTCTTCGGGGATTTCGTCGTTGAGGACGCGGCCATTCCATTCACCAGAAGGCATGCCGCTGTCGTCGGAGTCATCCTCGTCGGAATCATCTTCGTCCTCGTCGCCCTCTTCCTCATCTTCGTCTCCCTCTTCCTCATCGCCTTCGTCCTCGTCGCCGTCTTCCTCATCGTCCCATGAGACTTCGTCACTTTCAGGCAGCAGCGGTCGTTCGACATCGCTGCGTAACGGGATGGCCAGCAGGACTTCGGTTCCGGCGTAGATGAAAGTGGTGCCGAGGTCTTCGTAGCTAGGCTGGTTAAAGGCCTGGTTGCTGGCGCAGAAGATGTAGTCACCGTCCCGGTCGAACACGGGGGTCGAGCAGTTAAAGAACTCCGTAATCTGGGTTTTCTCACTGCTTTCCACGTTGTAGACCCAGACGTTGGAATTCGGGGCCGGTTTGTCTTCGGCCACAGCGTAGGTCAGCCAGGCGGAATCGCGTGACCAGCTGACATCGGGTTGGTCGCTATACGGATCCGTATCAACAAGCTTCGTTTCCTTGCCCTCAATGGTGTGCAAGAAGATGTTGCCTGCCTTGTCGGTAAACACGACGTGTTTGGAGTCGGGCGACCAGACCGGGTTGTAACGCCATGCGTCGGCGTCGTCGGTCAGCTGGGTGGTTTCACCACGACCATCGGATTGGGTTACATAAAGTTCGTATTCGCCGGTGGCATCCGAGAAATAGGCGATCCAGCGACCATCGGGACTCCACGAGGGCATGCGTTCGGCAACACCGTTGGTGCGAGTCAGGTTGCGAGGCGAGCCGTTTTTCGCGGGCAGGGTCCAGAGGTCGCCGCGGGCTTCAACCACGGCGCGTTTGCCACTTGGCGAGACGTCGCCCGACTGAATGAACTCGGAAACGTCCACCACTTGCCGGCGTACTTCAGGCCGATCGCCGGGAATGATGATTTCCACGGTTTGTTGCTCGCCGTTGGCCAGGTTCACCAGCCACAGGTTGGCACCGTTTTGCACCACGATTTCGCCATTGCCGTCTGCACCTGGTCCGACCGATGGCCATTTGCAGTCGAAACCAGCAAAGGTCGTGACCTGGCGATGCGAGTCGCCAGCGACATCGTATTCCCAGATATTCAGTCGTTCCTGCTCACCGTTGTCGGAGAGGTAATACAGTTTGTCACCGTGCCACATGGGCAAGGAATCGGTACCTTCCCAGTCGGTTGCCTGCCGCGATTCGCCGGTTTCCAGATTGAACAACCAGATATCAGAAGCCATGCCACCGCGGTAGCGTTTCCAGGTTCGGTTGTCGCGACTGTGGGGTGTATAAGCGAGCCACTTGCCGTCGGCGCTAATAGCTCCATTGGATCCGTAAGGCACGCCAACTTGCTCGGCCATGGGTTTTTCGGCGGAGATCGTAAACAGTTGCGGTTGTCGTCCCAGACCTGCGAAACCATTGCTGGTGAACAACAACGAACCGTCCGCCGTCCAGTCACACAGAGTTTCATTGGCTGGGTGATAGGTCATGCGTTCAGCATTGCCGCCGTTGGTATCAATCACGTACAGGTCCTGATCGCCTTCGTAGTTTCCGACGAATGCAATTCGGTCGCCGGCAGCATTGAAACGGGGAAACCGTTCCTGGCCAGCGGGACTGGCCAATGGCCGGGCAGTACCGCATTCGCGAGACACGATCCAAAGATCGCCTGCATAGGAAAACACAATGTGATCCTTGCTAACGTCTGGATAACGCAGCATGCCGGCTGACGGAGTACTTTGCGCTCCATCCTCGCTGCCGTCAGTTTCGTGAGCAGCCAGCGGCGTGACGGTCAGGGCCAGCAGGGCCGCGACCAGCAGGGGAACGCTCAGGGCGACCCCGGATTTGCAGAACAGTTTCAACGACATATCAACCTCTCAGACGAAATTTCAGTGAACCAATTGAGGACATTAATATCAAAAGAAACCGCGCGGAACAGCTGTGCGGCTCCGCGCGACTGACATTGTAATTGCCGGCCTGGCAGATGGAGTCCAAAATTGTGGGCTGCGTCCATCGGCCGGGCCTGAACGACCCTATCTGGTTGTTTCAAAGTATGGGAATTTCTTGCGATTAATCCTTCAGCACGAAAGTGACTTTCATGAGAACGCGGTATTCCTTGATTTTGCCGGCGTCCACAACAACTTCCTGACTGGAAATCCAGGCTCCGCAGACATTGTCCAGCGTTTTGGAGGCTCGCTTGATGCCTTTCTCGATGGCGTCTTCGAAGCTCTTTTTTGATGAAGCTTTGATCTCGGTAACTTTGGCGACACTCATGGCGTACTCCCATGTCTGGACAAGAGTTTTGAAAAACAGGTGAGGAACGTACCCACGGGGGGCAGTTCCGGGCCCCGTAATTTCGCGGATTTGACCGGAAATTGCCAGGGGGCCGCCGAGTATGGCGCGACTCTAGGTACTGGTGCCCTGTCCGCCACGTAGCTGGGCCCAGGCCGGTTCGGTCTTACGCGCCCGTTCCATATCGTCGTCCGCCTCCTGCTCCTGTTTGCGCAGGTACTCCAACGGGTCCTCGCCGAAGACCTTTTTCACGTCGTCGCCCCACAGATAGGCCATGATCGTGCCGTAAAAGGCCAGTTTGAAAAGGAAGGCGATGGAAACGGCTACGGTAACCCAGGAAATCAAGGAGTTCTTGACATAGTTCTCAGCGAGTTCCTTGTCCTTCTTCGAATCGAACTGGACCTGCGCGAACATGTCGTCGAGGGCCGAGTTCACCAGACCGCCGGTTTCGCCGAGGAATACAAATGACATCCCCAGTACCGACAGGTGGTAGAAGAGCGTTAGACCGCATACGGCAATCGTAAATTGCCGCGCTTTCTCATGGCGAATAATTAACATAGCGGCAGCGAACGCAAAGGCACCTGACAGGATCAACTTGGCCAGCTCCAGATAAATCAGGACTGGCATCCAGCGTTCTTTGGTTTCTGCCTGGCCTTTAATCCATTCCTTGACCTTGTGATTGGTCGACCTGTTTTCCTTGACCGCTGCCATCGGATCTTCACTGAGTTTGTAGAATCCGTAAGCGGCGCTCAGGCAGCCAATCACGCTGCCCAGCACCAGCAAAACGCAGATGGTTGTCAGGAAGTTTGTCCAGCCGCCTGTCTTGCCAGTCGAATTGAGGGTCTGCAGTTTTTCATTCGTATCCTCGTCAGCGCGCAACGCTTCGAGGTATTTGCTGGTCGCAAGATCTTGTTCCATGGTTCCGCCGTGTCGACTGGTTCGGAGGATGGTCTGTGTTTTGGTTGATTCCCACGACAAATGTGGGTCAGGCATGGTCGTGTGCAGAGCAAAATCCCCGGGTAGCTGCCAAAACTGGAAGGTGAGTCGTGGCTACATGCCCTACAGCCCGCACGAACGTCGCGAATGGAATTTCCAGCAACCGGATTGATGCGTTTTAGTGTCGCTAATTTGCAACCTAGAGTTTCGACGAGCTTCCCCTGCGCAGTGACAGCGCGGTGAATTACCCGGAACGATACAAGTTGTGAGTCAGTGACATGTTATTGCCTCTTGGTGACAATCTCGAACGACCAAATTTTCCTGTAACCACCGTGGCGTTGATCCTCATCAACATCGCCGCGTTTGCCGTGGTTTCCAAAATGGAAATGACAGGTCGTCACCTGATCGAACAGCCGGGACGTGAAGGCAAGATCAAGGCCGTCGAAGTCCAGGAGTTCTATCACACGTGGGGAGCCACGCCGGCCAAACTCCAGGAAGGACAACTCATTGGCGTTATCACGCACATGTTCATGCATGGCGGACTTGGGCACCTGATCGGCAACATGCTCATCCTGTGGGTGTTCGGCCAGTCGCTGGAAACTGCACTGGGTGGATTTGCGTTCATTGTTCTGTATTTGTTCTGGGGGGTCGTTGCGTGTATTACGCATTGCGCGACGGACTTTTCCAGTGAGGTGTTTCTGATAGGGGCCAGTGGCGCCATTGCGGGCGTCATGGGCGCGTATATGACCCTGTTTGGATTTGCGGCGAAGATCAAGATGCTGTTTTTCCTCGGGCCACTGCCCGTGAGATTTAATATTCCGGCAGGTGTCTTTGGATTCATCTGGATCATGCAGCAGATGTACAACGCTTCGCTGGACATCGAGGGGGCACTCAGCGGTGTTGCCTGGATGGCCCATATCGGTGGCTTCATGATCGGTCTGGTAACGATGCTGATTTTTCGCAACCAGACGGACCGTGTCCTGCTAGGCGATAGCAGCCGCATGTACTTTGGAAAACGTGAGGAAATCGAATCGGCTCAGGTTAGTGACGAAGGCGACTTCGAACCGATGACGATCGATGAATTTGTCGAACAATTACCCACGCGTCCGTGCAATTCCTGTGGCGCCGAAATGAGTGGTTACGACTTGATTGGTGACCGCTTGTTGCGCTGCCCAAATCATGATTGTGCCCAATTGTGTTACCTGACCGACGCTGATATTTTGGCTGCCGAGGGCTAGGCTTTCATTGACGAACAGTTGCATTTGCCAACAGCCCTCGCGAACCCGGCCGACTCGCGTTAACATGAGTTCGTTCTTTCACGAGGCCGATCATGACAACGCAAACGGCAATTGCTCCCTTTCATCTCGCATTTCCAGTAACCGATCTGGCAGACGCACGCGAGTTCTACGTTGAGGTGCTGGGTTGCCAGCCGGCTCGCAGCAGCAACCGCTGGCTGGATCTCGACTTCTTTGGCCACCAGCTCGTGGCGCACCTGGTTGATGAGTCAACGCAGGCCACGAACAGTTCGGATGCCGGATCCAATGTGGTCGATGGACACCATGTGCCCGTGCCGCACTTTGGAGTCGTGTTGCCGTGGGAAACATGGCAGCGACTTGCCGATCGACTGGCCGCACAAGAAATCGATTTCGAGATCGCGCCCTACGTTCGCTTTGCGGGCAAACCAGGCGAACAGGCCACCATGTTTTTTCGCGATCCGTCTGGCAATGCACTGGAGTTCAAGGCCTTTCGTGACCCTGCCCAGATGTTCGCCGTCGACTAGTCGGCAGCTGGGATGAATTAGCTGCTATCGTCTGACAGAGATGTTTCCACGGGCGCGGAAGTCGTGGTTGCTGCCAGGCTGTAATCGTATTTGCTCTCCATCGCGAGCACATCCTGCGGATTGAAAACGGCAGGGTCGTAGCTGATCTCGACGATTCCCTGCGAACGATTGGCCCGCGCATCATAGACGCCGGTAAGACCTTCGACTTCGGACTCAACGAGCCCGGAACAGCGAAACAGTCACCACATACCGCTGACGTTGTAGCTCATCGTTTGGGCACCGGCGGGAACCTCCAGTTCACTTGATCCACATCCGGCGGTCAGCAACAACAAACCCATACAGAGAGCCGCAAAAGCAGGCTTGGCAGGTTCGAATTTGGAAAGGCTATTCATGTCTTGGTCCTGTCAGGTTTGGAAGCGGACAAGGGGAGCGCCAAGCAAGCGAGTCAATTACGAACCGTTGATCATGCCACCGACGTGACGGAAACGGTCTCCGAGTCACCAGCCTCTATATTTGCATGGTAATACGCAAGATCAGAATTTCGCCCGGCGATTTGCTTTCGTGGAGATTGGAAAACGCAAAAAACCGCCTCCTCGCTCCGATTCTCGGGCTTTTGAGGAGGCGGTCAGGGCAGATCAGATAGCCAGCTACCAAGGGAAAACTGGTGGCGCGGCTGAAGAATACAGAGTCGCAGTCACTCGCGGACGCGATATCTATACTGGCCGTCGATGCTGGTTACTTTGCCCGGATCGAATACGTCCGGATCGAAGCTAACCTGAACCATTTTGGTGCTGCAATTTGCCTTGGCGTCGGTCACGCCGGGAACGCCTTCAACCTGGGACTCGACCAGTCCCTGACAGGAGCCGCCTCACGACATGCCGCTGACGTCAAAGGTCATCGTCGAATGTCCGTCGGGAATCATCAGAACGGCAGGTTCACTGCAACCCATCGTTAATGGTGCCAGACAAAGTCCAATGCTGGCCACGAGGGCAAAACCGCGGGTGGAAGCTTTCATATTTGTACTCAAGAATCTCCAGTTTCAGTGGTCATCGAGTGGGGAATGCATCCCTCCCTGCCGTGTTCGTAGCCCCTGATCGTGTGGATGCAG
>JBPCVB010000055.1:0-5311 GCA_051010855.1 Pirellulaceae bacterium
TGGATGCGATGGCGGCCGCCGGATTAAGGTTTGATCGGTTCTATGCAGCTGCCCCGGTCTGCTCGCCCACGCGCGCCAGCGTGCTAACCGGTCGTACCAATCGCCGTACCGGCGTGGAGAGTCACGGTTTTGCGTTGCGGCGACAGGAACAATCGATTGCCACACTGTTGCGCAGTGCCGGTTCTGCCACGGGTCACTTTGGCAAATGGCATCTCAATGGTTTGCGTGGACCGGGCGCGCCTGTCCTTGTAGATGACACGCATCACCCGGGTGTGTTTGGATTCGATACCTGGTTGTCGGTCACCAACTTTTTCGACATGAATCCGATCATGAGTCGCAACGGGGTCTTTGAAGAGTTCGCGGGCGACTCATCGGAGATCATCGTTGACCAGGCAATTGAATTCATGCGGCAACAGGCTGATGCCGACAAGCCGTTCTTCACCGTGATCTGGTACGGAACGCCCCACAGTCCATTCATGGCGGACGAAACAGATATCCGTCCGTTTGCCGATGTTTCAGACGAGCGATCACGCAAACAACTTGCCGAGCTGGTTGCCATGGACCGCAGCATCGGCACATTGCGAGCGGCGCTCCGCCAGATGCAGATCGCGGATAACACGATTGTCTGGTTCACCAGCGACAACGGCGGACTTCCGAATCTTGAACCTGAGACAGTGGGCGGATTGCGCGGTAACAAACGCAGTTTGTACGAAGGCGGCATTCGCGTACCGGGCATCGTCGAGTGGCCCGCGCAAATCGAACCACGTGTTACCAGCTACCCGGCGGTGTCAATGGACATCGTCGCCACCATCGCCGATCTCGTCGGCATACCACCGTCGCAACTGGTTTGGCCGCAAGACGGGATCAGTTTGCGGCCCCTGTTCCGTAGTGAACTGGCAACCCGCGACAAACCGATTCCGTTCAGTTGCTTTGAAGACATGGCCGTCGTCGACAACAACTTCAAACTTCTGCGGTTGGGCGGCAGCGAGCAAATTCTCTATGAGCTGTACGATCTGGACAATGATCCCGCAGAACAAATCAACCTGTACGATATGCGACCTGAGATAGCGACGAGGATGCAGGAATTGCTGAACCAGCACGATCAATCAATTCAACAAAGCATTGCTGGCGCCGACTATGAAGAAGGCTCAGTCAACCCCGGTGAACCTCCTCCGCGCTCATGGATTGATGATCCGCGGTACCGGCCGTACTTCGACGAATGGCGAGACCGCCCTGAGTATCGATCGTGGCTACGCGATAAGTAGATCGTCGAGCCTGTGGAAGACGACAAATGACGAGGTGCGGGACCCGTTTGGGCCGCAAAGTCGGGCATATTTTGGTTGTACAGCGCACGAAATGCTCGTTATCCTGAAATCCGCGAACGCGTGGTGACAGCGATCGCAGGGCCGGGATTGCTTTTGTCTATGAAACCAGGCATAGTGCACGCCGGCCAGGCCACTTGAGTTGATACTCGAACCGGTGGACTGTAGGGAAACGAGCTTTGACCACTGTTTGTTGCGTCGGTCGACGCGTCTGGAATTTGGATGGCCGCCGAGAATGCTGCGTGGATTCGACAGGTACGTTCGTCCCTGAGGAATGCTGACACCGACTACTTTCGTGTCAAGGCCTGGCGGTACTGGCTGGATTTCCTTCTCAGCACCACCATGGCGTATACAGCTGCGTCGGTCTTTCTGATATCGCCTTTGTTTTCATTGCCGCAGCTGGTCGCGTTTCCGTTTGCCGTATTCTGGTTGTATCGCAGCGGTTCCCTGATTCATGAGGTCGCGCATTTGCAAGGTCGCGAAATGCGCGCCTTCAAGGTGACATGGAACCTGGTGGTTGGCGTTGTGACGCTCGCGCCATCAACTTTTTTTACCGCCCATCACCGTGATCACCACTCAGGAAAGATGTATGGAACGCCCCAGGATCCCGAATATGTGATCAATGTTTTTCAACGCGGCAGCGTGTTGAGCACCATGTTCTACGTGGTCCATATTTTGCTGTTCCCGGCATTTGTGTTTCTGCGATTTTTTCTGGCTCCGCTGACGTTTATCCATCCACGGGTTCGCGACTTCACCCTGCGTCGGCTTTCCTCGTTCACGCTCAACTGGAAGTACGAAAAAAACATTTCACGACTGGATCGGCGCACGTTTGCCGCCGTCGAATTGCTGTGCTGGCTGAGGGCCACGGCCATTCCATTGGGAGTTGTGCTGGGGATCTCGGTCTGGACGCGGATGCCGCTGTTGTACACACTGGGTGCCACCACTTTGTTGTTTAATCAAATGCGGCAACTCGCCGATCATCACTTTGAAAGTGATGGAAATGGTATGTCGATCCCCGACCACATCATGGATTCATGCAACTATACGGATCGGGATTTTCTTACGTGGTTGTTTTTCCCCTTCGCTATCAAGTTCCACGCGCTGCATCACTTGTTTCCTTCCCTGCCCTATCACAACCTGGCCGCGGCTCACCAGTATCTAAGCCAGGAATTGCCGGCTGACTCGCCCTACCACGAACTCAGCCAGCCCGGCTGGTGGACCACCACCAAGGCCACGTTTTCCAGCCGTCAGAAGTCGGCGGGGGGCGCCTCAGACTGTCCATGACCGATTTTGACGCACGGTTTGAGTGATTTGTCCAACGTAGATTGCTGACTTTGGGCAAATCATTAAAATCGCAGGCCAAATCTGTGCTATGTCATTCAATACCTGTCCGGTTACCGGTCGACAACGAAGCGTGTTTGATTAATGGAAGAAAACAAGAAGCGATTCGGATTTGACTTCTCGCATTTGCGAGGGGATCTATTTGGCGGCATCACGGCGGGCGTTGTGGCGCTGCCATTGGCGCTGGCGTTTGGACTGCAATCGGGTATGGGCGCCGAAGCGGGATTGTATGGCGCCATCTTTATCAGTTTCTTTGCCGCCCTGTTTGGTGGAACGAACACACAGATCTCGGGACCAACCGCGCCGATGACCGCGGTCAGCATGGTCGTTATTGCCGGAATCGTGGCAGCCAACGACGGAGAACTGGATAAGGCATTGCCGGCGATCCTCGTAGTCTTCCTGATGTCGGGACTGATCCAGATTGGATTGGGGTTTCTTAAAGTCGGGCAATACATTCGCTATATCCCGTATCCCGTTGTCTCGGGATTCATGACAGGCATTGGTGTGATCATTCTGGCAACTCAGGTGTTGCCGTTGATGGGCTATTACCCCAAGGAAGATCAAAGCTATGTTCAGGAATTCAAGCCGGAAGCAGAAGAAGTCATCCTTGAGAAGATTCTTCGCGAGGAAGCGGCCGAGGACATCCTGGTCCTGGAGGACTTTGAGGAGACGATCAGTCGGGCCAATGAGATTACTCCCGAGGACATCGATCAGGAAGCATCCGTGCTGGCCGCAGGTGAAGCTTCGGGTGTAATAGGATCTCTAAAAATGATTGGCAGGGCCATTGGCCAGATCAACCTTGTCGATCTGACACTCGGTTTGCTGACCATCGCCATCATTTATGGATTCAAACGGATCACCACTGCTGTACCCAGCACATTGGTGGCATTGCTGGTCGTATCGGGAGGTGCGTACCTGATTTTGGGGGAGGACAATTATCGCACGATTGGTACGATTCCCAGCGGATTCCCCAGCCTCAATCTGGGCCTCATCACCGAATTTAATATTGGCCAGATTGCACCGTATATCGCGACGGCTGTGTCGTTGGCGTTGTTGGGAGCGATTGATTCGCTGCTGACGTCCATCGTCGCTGACAACATGACCAAGACCAAACACCGGCCCAATCAGGAATTGATCGGCCAGGGAATCGGTAATTCCGTTGCTGCCCTGTTCGGAGGGATTCCCGGAGCCGGGGCCACCATCCGTACCGTGGTTAATATCAAATCTGGTGGACGTACAAAGTTGTCCGGGATGGTTGCCGGATTGTTGTTACTGGTCGTCCTGTTGGCCCTGGGGCCACTTGCATCCAACATCCCTGCCGCGGTGCTGGCGGGTATCCTGGTCACCGTCGGAATCGGCGTGATGGACTACAAGGGACTGCGGCACATTCGTCAATTGCCGGTTGCCGAGGTGGTCGTGATGTTGCTGGTGCTGGGATTGACCGTGACCATCGGACTGATCGAAGCGGTTTTTGCCGGACTGATTCTGTCCTGCATTTTGTTCATGAAGCACATTGCAGACGTCGTCGAGCATCGCACTCCGGAAGCCGCACCACTGCGCGAGTTTTCTCGGGAAATGCCGTGGATCGACGAAGGCGACATCATCGATCGCGTGGGCCAGCGAGTGTATATCAAACACCTCAACGGCCCGATGTTCTTTGGGTTCGCTTCGCGATTCCAGGATATCATCGCCAACTTGCCAGAGATGGAAGTATTTGTAATCCGCATGGACCGCGTGCCTTACATGGACCAATCAGGTATCTATTCAATGGAGGATGCGATCATGGGCATGCAGGATCGTGGCATCAAGGTCGTGTTCACTGACGTCCATGGTCAACCACTTGATCTGCTGGGAAAACTCAATCTCATCCCGGGCCTTGTGGAGCGCGAATATTGCTTTGATAACTTCTCCGAATGTTCCGCGTGGCTGGAAGGTTATTTAACGCAGGAACACGAAATCCTGCCGCCGTCGGACCGGGCGGAGGAATAGGAGCGAAACGAGCACGAAGCGCAGCGAGTGGTTATGGGCACGAAGAACCACTCGCTGGCAATTCGTACTCGTATCATCCAGCGGTCATCTGCGGTCCGGATTTTCTGGACGGGCTGGTTTTCACCCCATTGTCCGCGAGCGGCCAGACCGCCGGTATTGGATTACGATCCTGCTCGATTAGACTGGGTTAGGCACTGAGTTGATTGCGATGAAAACAGGTCCCGGACGCGGTTTGCTCCGAACCCGGCAACGTTCAATTCGGTCCATTGCAAAAAGAAGAAAACACCCATCACCTGATCGCATGACAGCCAGCAACGTGGACCAGAGTGGAACCCTGACGAAACGACGTAGTCGCTACGTTGTGCTGAGACGTTGGTTAGGATCAATTCTTGTCGTGGGCGCTACATTGGGCGTCCTCACATTTCTCGCCTGGAAAAAGTACAGTGAAATCCAGGCGTCCATGAACATGCCAGCTCCGCCCGAGATGCCGGTGGCAGTTGGCATTCAGCCGGCCGGTACGATGTCATGGCGGAATTCGACGACTGGCATTGGCACGATACTGGCCCCTCGATTTATCACTGTGAACAATGAACTGCCGGGCACCGTCGCGACCGTGCTTTTCGAACCCGGCCAACTGGTGGAAAAGGGTGTTGAGCTAT
>JBPCVB010000056.1:0-3049 GCA_051010855.1 Pirellulaceae bacterium
GAGGGGAACACCCGCTCGGCGGTTTCCAGGTCCCAGCCGCACAGCACGTTGTTGCCCCCGCTCCAAATCGTCTGTTTGTCAGGCGAAAGCACGAACCCGGCGGCCGCCGGCAATTTGATGTCTTTCTTTTTGGCGTTCCCGGTTTCGCGATTCAACAAATAGAACGCATCATCCGCATCGACCACGACGGCGGTTTCATCGTCAAGGAAATGAGCCCAAACGATATCACCAGACAATTCCTTCTTGCGCCAAATCTTCTTGCGATCATCAGCATTCCACATCATGACGTTGCCGTTGTAGTCGCAGCCCAGCAACTGGTTGCCTTCGTTCGAGTAGCGCAAACAACAAATGGTGCCTTCCAGGCCTTCCAGCGAATCAGCCGGCTCCTCGCCATCGAATTGCCACACGCTGACCGTTCCCTGGTCGTTTCCGGACAGGAATCCACTGCCATCGGGCAATAGCGTAAGGGCAGTCACGTCGTTGCTGGTATCACGAAACGACTTTACCGGCTCATCGGCATCCAGGCGTTGCAGGGTAATCTGTCCCTGGGAGTCGCCGAACAAAAAGGATTGCTGGTCTTCACGCAGGACGATGCTGAACACTGTATTGGTGTGGTCCCAGCTGCGGATGCGCTCGCCGGTTTCCACATCCCACAGATTGACAGGCCCGCCTTGTCCGGCCGTAATCAGCCGTTTCTCATCGGCCGTCAACACCATGCAATATGCGATGATGCAATCTTCGTCGGCAAATCGTCGAATGATCTTCTGGCTTTCGATGTCCCACAAACACACGCAGCCATCGGTGCCGCAAGTCAGTGCCTGGGTACCGTCGCTCAGCAACAACACGTTGCGGATCATCCCGGTCTGCACACGATTCTGGTCGCCCAGCGAATGCAACACTCGAATCAAGGCGGTGTTTGCCGGATCAATCTGCTGCGCAAACGCGACCGCACAGCTTGCCATCGCGCAGACCAATGCCGTCAACATTGCAACCGATGTATGCAGACGTGGTACGCGAATTGCCAAAGAATCACCTGTGGCGTTTCCGGGACTGGGCGGGAATTGGACTGAACTTGCCAATCTATTTTGCGTCAAAGCCCGAGCCGATTCAAATTCCGCAGCTTCGTACACGGTTAGAGCATGGACGAAAGCATCAACCCGTTTAACGAGAGGGCGAGGCTCCGTCCGAGCCGCTCGGCTTCCCCTGCGGACACCTGGTTGCGTTAGTCGAGTTCAAACTCGGCTTCGGAGGTTTTTTCGTCGTCATACAGCGGCAAGTAGCGGTAATAGACTTCCAGCGTCATGCAGGCCAGTGTCGTGGCGTAGAGTCGACCACCATGGATGTAGCCGCCTTCGTCGGGATCCTGAAAAAACCAGCTACCTTTAGCGGCGCCTTCGGTTGCCTGGGTGGCGATCAGGAAATCACGCATCTCCAGATTCCACTTGTCCCATTTCTCCCCGCCGTACTGCCGCATCAGTTGTGTGGCGTAGTAGTTGTAGTACATACCACAGCGAAAGCGTGGCTTCTCCGCTTCACTTAACGACATCATGTCCGGTTTCCAGTCGCCGACATGGGGTCCACGTTCACCGATCCACTTTACGCCGGCTGTCAAAGCCGGATTGTCCTTCGTCCAGCCCAGGTACATTTGGCTCAGGAGACCGACGGACGTCACGCCCTTGCGTCGTTCTTCGACAGGATGCGTGTAACCGTAAAACGTACCGCTTTCCGAAGACACGAAATTCAGAAACCGTCGTGCCATGCGAATCACGGCCGAATCCACTTCCAGCCCGCACATATGGGCCGACTTGAGCGCCATAATTTGCCAGCCAACGGCCGATGTGTCGCCGGCCTGTTTCGGTTCGTAACGCCATCCGCCACCGATCGGGTCCTGCGACCATTCGATGTAACGCAGCGCTTCCTGTGCCGGCTGGGCAAAACGAATGTCATCGGTCATGGCGTAGGTTTCGCAAAGCGCGATGGCAGCCAGACCGTGGTTGTACAGTCCGCCCTGATCTTCCTCGAAGGTCAAGCCATTCCGCGTGCGTACACCGTTGTTCAGCAAAAACGCCAAACCGTTTTCCACGACTTCCTTGTAATCGCCTTCAATGTGAGTTTGACCGGCACCCAAAAAACACAGCAGCGCCATGGACGTGGCCGCATTGGGCGCTTCGTTGAAATCACCCGGGTTGGGTGAAAGTATGGTGCCCGGTGCGAGCCGATGATCGAAATTCCAGCTGCCATTGGCCAGCTGATGTTCGGCCAGCCAGTCCAGCGCCAGTTTGACGGCGTTTTCGCTGGCCGCATTGCCTCCGTTTTGGCGGACATGCTTCATACGCTCGGACTGGCTTCGTCCGGAAATTTGCCCGGAACCGCCGGGCATGGCGCCGATGGGAGCTGACGCTTCTTCTTCCACCATGCCGAAATTCTCGGTCGGCTCCATTAACGAAGGCATTTCTTCTTCGTATTCTTCCTCGATCTCGGTGTACTCAACCGTCTCGATCAGCTCCTCTTCATTGGTGTTTTCCACCTCCGAGTTTTGCTCGAGCATTTCGGACGACTCATCCATGTTAAAGTCGAGGTTCTCGAAAGCGGTGACGTCCGTGGTGGCCTCGCCCGATTCCAGACTGACCAATGTCTTGCCGGGAATTCGCCAGGCTGCAATCGCCAAAACAATGATCAAAATGATGTGCACCAGAAAGCTGGTCAGCCAGCTGGGCATCACCTGAAAAAACAAAAACCGGCGACCATCACCTTCGTCCAGAAGTTCTTCTTCGGGATTCGCGGCATCGTCTGGCTGGTCGGTTAACCTGGGTTCTTTCATCTCGATTCCTCGCAGCTCTGGGCGTTATGAATCCGTGTCAGGGCACGGCGCATGTGGAAGTGGCAACGAGAGTCGGAAAGTGGAGGCGGTGGAAGGCAGGTAACAACGAAAAGTATGCAATCGTACGTTGCATCGGTGTGATCAAAGGCCCCTTCAACCACTTTCTATTGTACCATTTCGACAACGATATCCAACCAATTGCAGCCCGGTCCACTCCGTCACCGGACG